>CAZPNE010000015.1:0-22385 GCA_964588255.1 uncultured Advenella sp.
CGGCCTGATGCGTGGCCGTGAATTCACCATGAAAGACGCCTACTCTTTCGATCGCAATGAAGCGGCAGCCCTGGCCAGTTATGACATCATGTACAACGCCTATATGCGCATCTTCAATCGCCTTGGCCTGACTTTCCGTGCCGTGGCTGCTGATACTGGCTCAATTGGCGGCTCACGCAGCCATGAGTTTCAGGTGATTGCCGATACCGGAGAGGATTTGATTGTTTACAATCCCGACTCTGAATATGCGGCCAATATCGAACTGGCCGAAGCACCCTGCTTAATTCCACAACGTGCCGAACCCGCCCAGGCACTGCAGGAAGTTGAAACGCCCAATGCCAACAAATGCGAACTGGTTGCCCAACAATTGGGCGTGGGCCTGGACAAAACAGTCAAATCGGTGGTGTTTGTGACCACACCTGAAGAAGGTCCCGCCAAAGTATGGCTGTTAATGGTACGTGGCGACCATGAAGTCAACGAAATCAAGGTAGGCAAGCTGCCAGCCTTCAAAAACGGTTTCCGCCTGGCGACTGAAGAGGAAATTCTTGAGTATTTTGGTTCAGAGCCCGGCTATCTTGGCCCGCTTAATACCGCCAAGCCAATTAACATTATTGCCGACACCACAGTTGCCAATATGGCCGACTTTATTTGTGGTGCCAATAAAGCGCCCTATCATATTACCGGCATCAACTGGGGCCGTGACCTGCCCGAACCCGAAGTTGCCGACTTGCGCAATGTGGTCGCAGGAGACCCTGCCATTGGAGAGTCCGGCAACCTGGCGATCCAGCGTGGCATCGAGGTTGGCCATGTATTTTTCCTGGGTGACAAATACTCGTCCGGACTGAAGGCCACCTTCCTGAATGAAAACGGCAAACCTGAAACATTACAAATGGGCTGCTATGGCATTGGCATCAGCCGTATCACGGCCGCCGCCATTGAACAAAACCATGATGACAAAGGCATTATCTGGCCAATCGCCATGGCTCCCTTTGAGGTCGTCATTTGTCCGGTTGGCTGGGGCAAAAGCGAAACAATTCGCAATGAAGCCACGTCTCTTTACGAAACTCTGAAACAAAACAATATAGACGTTATACTGGACGATCGGGATGCCCGACCCGGTGTCATGTTCTCTGAGTGGGAACTGATTGGTGTGCCAATCAGGGTAACCATTGGCGATCGTGGCCTTAAAGACGGCATTATCGAAGTGCAGGAACGCAGCAAAACGGAAGCAGTCAAAGTCCCTGTAGGAGAAGTAAACGCTTACGTTTTATCCTTGCATAAAGATCTTAAAAATACGCTATAATTCACTGATTTATCAGGGTTTTACATGTCTGATACACAAGACAACAAGCAATTTACACTCCCCATCCGGGTTTACTACGAAGACACGGATGCCGGAGGTGTTGTTTTTTACGCCAATTATTTAAAATTTTTTGAGCGGGCCCGCACTGAATGGCTGCGCCACCTTGGTGTTAATCAATCAGCGCTGGCCAACAACGACAACCGCATTTTTGTGGTTGTCAACACCCAGCTGAACTATAAAAAACCCGCCCGGCTTGATGATATGATTCTTATCAAAAGCAAGATCACCAAAGTCGGCGATGCCTCTGCCACCTTCGAACAACGGGCATTGCGTGATTCCCAGCTACTTGTTGAAAGCACGATTAAAATATGTTGCGTCAACAATCAGACTTTCAGGCCAGCGGCCATACCTCAATCAGTCAGAACCTTATTAATTTCCGTGCAGGACTAATACTTTATTATGCAACCCGTTCAAGATGAGATGTCAATTTTCTCGCTGATAGTCAATGCGAGCGTCCCCGTACAAATCGTTATGCTTATCCTGCTGGCCATTTCAGTGGTCTCCTGGACTTATATCATTAGCAAACGACTAACTTTAAAACGAACACAGTCACAAACCCGCGAATTTGAAAATGCCTTCTGGAAAGGCGGTGACCTGTCCTCATTACATCAGTCCATCAGCCGCAACACCGATGAACATGGTGCACTTGCCCGTATTTTTGAAGCCGGCATGAGCGAATTCATGAAAGCCCGCCGCACTGGCAACACCGATATCAATGCATTAATGGATGGCCCCAACCGTGCCATGCGGGCTACCTACCAGCGTGAACTTGACCTGCTAGATTCACGCCTCAACTTTCTGGCTTCGGCCGGTTCAGTCAGCCCCTATATTGGCCTGTTAGGTACTGTCTGGGGCATCATGCACTCTTTTATCGGGCTTTCAACTGCCCAGCAGGCAACCCTTGCCGCTGTTGCCCCAGGCATTGCCGAAGCGCTTATTGCCACCGCAATCGGCCTGTTTGCCGCCATTCCCGCTGTCATTGCCTATAACCATTTTTCAAACGACATTGACAAACTCGCCAGCCGTTTTGACAGTTTCATTGATGAGTTTCTGAATATTTTGCAACGCCAGGTACGCTAATCATGTCTTCCAGAAGAAATAGCCATCGACGCGGCCGTCGAATGAAAAATGAAATGAACGTGGTTCCCTATATCGACGTCATGCTGGTATTGCTGGTTATTTTCATGGTAACCGCCCCCATGATCACGCCAGGCCTGATCAACCTGCCCTCGGTGGGCCAGGCGGCTACCGTTCCATCAACGCCCGTTGAAATCGAGCTGGCCGAAAATGGCGAAGTTTCAATTCGCCTTCGTGAGGCTGGCAATACCTTCCAGAAAATTGAAAAAGACAATTTACTCTCCGAGGTACAGTCACTGGTTCAGGCTGACACACCGGTCATTATTGCCGCAGACGGAAAAGTGCCCTATGAGGATGTGGTTAAAGTCATGGATACCCTGCGTAGCAATGGCCTGACCCGACTTGGTCTGCTGGTGAACCAAAACGGCGAAAGCTCCTCAAACTAAGATTGCCAGATTAACACGACCCTATTTTCATGAAACACACTGAAAATCCTAACGAGTTCTATGAGCAATCCGATGACCGTAAAGGGCTTATCGGTGCCTTGACGCTTCATAGCCTGTTAGTGATCGCCCTTATTGTCAGCCTGCTGGCTTCTCCCGAGGCGCCTACCGGCCCCATACAGCTGGAGCTATGGACTGAAGGTACGGAACAGGTACTTAAGGCACCAGCACAAACACAGTCTCCCGAACTGGAAGAAGAAGACACCACAACCGATGAAGATATTGATCCACCCGCTGAAGAGCCGGAAGTTCAAGCACCACAGGCCGAGCCCGAAGCAGCCACACAGGCACCCGAGCCCCCTCCTTCTCCCCAGCAGCCAGTAGCCAACGCCCAGCAACTGGAAGACCCTGAAATTGCCATAGAAAAGAAACGGCAGCAGGAACAAGAGGAACAACGCCAACAAGCATTGGCAGACGCCAAAGCAGCCAAAGAAGCCCGTGAAAAAGCACTGGCTGAAACACGAGCACTTGAAGCCGCCCGCGTGAAAGCGCTGGCCGAAGCAAAAGCCGCCAAACAAGAGGCCGAGAAGAAAGCCAAGGCGCTGGCAGAAGCCAAGGCAAAACAGGAAGCCGAAGCCAAGGCCAAAGCACTGGCAGAAGCCAAGGCCAAGGAAGAGGCGGCACAAAAAACCAAAGTACTGGCAGAAGCCAAAGCCAAGGAAGAGGCCGAGAAGAAAGCCAAGGCATTGGCAGAAGCCAAAGCCAAACAGGAAAAAGATAAAGCCCTTGCCAAGGCAAAAGCCGATGCAAAAAAAGCGGCCCAGGCTAAACTGAAAGCTGAGTCCCAAGGTGAAGCCTTGCGTGCCGCCATGCGTGGTGACATCGCCAGTGCAGCAGGTATCAAGGGTGGTGCAAGCAATCGAAACCAGGTCGGTGGCGGTGGTGGTAACTCAGCTTACGCCAGGAAAGTACAACAATGCGTGCAACCCCGATTACGCTTTAATGGAAATGCCAAATTGGTATTAAACTATCGGGTTGATTTTGACGCCTCATTCAAGCCAAAATCAGCCAAAATAACAAAACGTTCAGGAAATCCAGCATTTGATGCGGCAGTACAAAAAGCCCTGATGGCTTGCAATCCATTTCCAAAGCCACCATCAGGCAATACATTTGTAACGGGTCCTTATACCTACACACCACGATAACTATTCTATTACCCCTATTTTGCCTAACTAAGGAGATGTGCCATGACTGCAACCCTTGATCATCACAGCATGCGGAATACAGGCCAAAGCCGGCTCGCATTCACACCCCGTTTTTTTCTGTTTCTTGCCTTTTTATTTTTCCTGCAACTGGGCAATTTTTCCCAAGCCCAGGTTCAGGTAGCCCTGCAAGGCTCGGGCAGTTCCAATAAATTTCCTGTCGTCATTGCCGATTTTGCCGGTCCCAATGGCAAGGAAATTGCTGACATCATCAGCGCCGACCTGATCCGTTCCGGACAGTTTGAGGTTACCCGAACCCAAGCCCTTACCATCGACTCAAATGGCACCCCCAATTGGGCAGCCCTTTCCACCCTGGGCGCAACAACGGTTGCCTATGGCTCAATCAATGGCACAACCGCCAATTACCAGCTCACTGACACCGCCCAAAGAGCACCCTTGGATGCCAAAAACATTAGCGAACCCCAAATGCGTCGCCTGGCCCATAAAATTGCCGATGCCATCTATGAAAAAATGACCGGTGTCCGTGGCATTTTCGCAACAAGAGTCGCCTATGCAACAGGGCGGCAATTAGTCGTGGCCGATGCCGATGGTGAAAATAGAAAAGTCATTGTCAACTCACCAAGCTCCATTATTTCCCCTGCCTGGTCGCCAGATGGTTCAAAGTTGGCTTATGTCAGTTTTGAAACTGGCAAACCCGTTGTTTATGTGCAAAACCTGGCCACCGGTTCACGCCAGGTTGTCGCTAACTTCAAGGGTAACAACAGCGCACCGGCATGGTCTCCCGATGGCAGCCAGCTTGCCGTGGCGCTTAGTATGAATGCGCTTTCCAACATCTACCAAATCAGTGCCACCGGTGGCTCCAATGCACGTAAAATCACCGACTCCGCTGAAATCGATACCGAACCTTTTTACTTCCCGAATGGCAGTGGCATCATCTTTACCAGTGACCGTGGAGGCAGCGCACAAATTTACCGTACAGGCCTGGGCGGTGGTGGCGCAAGTCGAATCACCTTTAACGGTTCACAAAACGTCTCTGGAAAAATTTCACCCGATGGCACAAAACTGGTATATTCTAGTCTAAGAGGAGGTTCATATTCCATCGCCCAGCAAGGCCTTGGAAGTGGCTCGGATAAAACCCTTACTTCGGGTCCAAATGATCTTTCTCCAAGTTTTGCACCAAACGGGATGCAAATACTTTATGTTTCAAGCGGAGGCTTAAGCATTGTTAACACTGACGGCTCTTTCCAAGCAAGTATTCCATCAGTCGGAAACGTATCAAGCGCTGCTTGGGGCCCGTTTACTGATTAATCGTGTATATTTATAAAGGAAATACTATGAGTTCTCGCATCGCGAAAACTTTGGCCATCGCAGCCATCGCAGCCTCATTGGCAGCATGTAGCTCAACACCACTGGACGGCAGTGCAGGTGCAGGTGACTCTTCTGCATCAAGCGCCACCATGGATCCATTCAACCCTAACAGCCCATTAGCTCAACAGCGCTCTGTTTATTTCGCTTTTGACAGCTATGCTGTAGAACCGCAATACCAGCCTTTAGTTCAAATGCACGCTCAATATTTGGCTGCCAACTCACAACAGCGCGTCCGTATTGAAGGCAATACCGATGCCCGTGGCAGTGCCGAATACAACTTGGCCCTTGGCCAGCGTCGTTCGGTTGCTGTTGGCAATCAATTGGTACAACAAGGTGTAAATGGCAATCAGATCGAAGCCGTCAGCTTTGGTAAAGAGCGTCCTAAAGCAACCGGCAATACCGAAGAAGCCTATGCAGAAAACCGTCGTGCAGATATTAACTACCTTCGTTAATCTCACGTTCAGCTAATTTGCATTGCCAGGCGCCGCACGATATAGCTGTGCGGCGCTGCTGTTTTACTGGAGTAAACATGATCATTAAGAAAAAACACACACTTATACTGCTCACTTCCGCTCTCTTTTGTAGCATCTTAAACACCAATGCCTACGCATTTGAAGATGAAGATGCACGTCGTGCCATTCTTGATCTGCGTGCCCAGCTAAGACAAAGCGCACAGGCAAGACTTGAGCTTTCCAATAAAATCCAAAGTCTTCAAACCCAGGTTAGTCAACTGCGCGGAGAAATAGAAAGAATCAGCAGCGCAGACATGCTTTCCCGCCAATCTTCACGCACCGAAGCAGGTTATGATCCAACTCCTCAGGTAGGTGATCCCAACGAACAGCGGGCCTATGACGAAGCCTTGGACCTGTTCAGGCAGGGCAATTACACTCAATCCAGCGTAGCGCTGGGTAATTTTGCCGCTGCCTATCCAAACAGCCCATTGACACCCAGCGCCCGTTTTTACGAAGGCAGCAGCCTTTACGCCAGCAAAGACTTCAGGGGCGCCATACAAAAGCTGCAATCCATGGTTGCCGCCCACCCGTCTGATCCAAAGGCCGGAGATGCCTTATTGGTTATTGCAGGCAGCCAGGTTGAGCTCAATAACATTGCCGGCGCCAAAACAACACTACAAAGCATTATCAATCAATACCCCGACACACCATCCGCCGATACGGCCAAGCAACGTCTGGAACTGTTCAGATAAGTTGTTTTTGCTTTAAAAAATACAGGCATCATTGCATCACACACCATTAAGTGTGATCATGGTGCCTTTACTTTTACACCTTCTTTTGCCCGCACTGTTATGACCCCCTCCTCGCCCATTAAAACGCTCCATACCGAAAACGGCTGTTTTCACTATCAGGATGAGGGCAGCGGCCAACCACTATTGTTAATTCATGGTTCATTATGTGACTTACGCTACTGGCGCTGGCAATTACCCGAACTTGCCAGGCATTTCCGCGTTCTTGCCCCCAGCTTGCCTCACTATTGGCCACAGGAAAATATCCAAACCGAATTTTCGGTATACCAACATGCGTGCGACATGCATCACCTGCTTGATGCCTTAAACATTGAGTCCGCACATGTCCTGGGTCATTCCCGCGGTGGTTCAGTTGCCCTGCAAATGGCACTGGAACACGGCAGCAAAGTACGCTCGCTTATTCTGGCAGACCCTGGTATTAGAACCCGCCAACAGGAAAGCCATGCCAACTTCAAACATGAAGCGTTATTGGCCATACAGGAAGGTAACATTGACGAAGGCCTGGCCCTGTTTATTGACGCAGTAAGTGGCGTAAACACTTGGAAACGGATGGTCAGATGGTTCAGGCAAATGGTTCGGGACAATGCCAGTACACTGGTATTACAACAAAGCGAACCGCCTTTTTACTTTGATGAGGCAACTTTTTCAAACTTGACGCTGCCCGTTACCTTATTGGGCGGATCAGACAGCCCCCAGCCTTTTCCCGATATTATTTCACGCCTTGAAAACGTGCTACCAAATGCCCAAAGCCATTTCATCTCGCCAGCTTCCCACGGCATGAACCTGGCTTTACCCCATGAATTTAACCGCTTGGTTATTGATCACTTAAAATAAAAAAAGACATGGCTAATAAACCATGTCTTTTTTTATTAACGCCTTAAGCCTTAGAACCTGGCCAAAACAACAACCCCGGTTTACATATGACCGGTTTTTTCATAGCGGTCATGCCAGCTTAACGCTTCTGACAAAATATGTGGCGTATGGATCGAACGCCCTGAATTGCAGGCTCGATCAAAGTAATCAAGCAAAGCTGCCTTATAGTCAGGGTGCGCACAGTTTTCGATGATGCAAATTGCGCGCTGACGTGGTGACAGGCCTCGTAAATCGGCCAGTCCCTGCTCGGTCACGATAATCTGGACATCATGCTCGGTGTGGTCTACGTGAGAAACCATGGGGACAATCGCGGAAATGGCGCCATCTTTGGCGGTTGAAGGCGTCACAAAAAATGACATGTAGCCATTACGGGCAAAGTCACCCGAGCCGCCAATGCCGTTCATGATACTGCTTCCCATAATATGGGTTGAATTCACATTTCCGTAGATATCGGCTTCGATCATGCCGTTAATGGCGATAATACCAAGACGCCGAACAATTTCAGGGTGATTGCTGATTTCCTGGGTACGCAAAATAATGCGCTCACGATAAAAATCAATATTATCGTTCAACTCTTTAAGCCCGTCGGTGCTTAAAGACAGGGCAGTTGCAGATGCGCTAACGAGTTTTCCGGATTTGATCATGTCCAGCATGCCATCCTGGATCACTTCGGTAAATGCCTTCAGGTTTTCAAACTCACCTTCGTTAAGACCGGCCATCACGGCATTGGCAATATTACCTACCCCGGACTGCAGGGGCAACAGGTTCTTGGGCAAACGACCTTCTGCCACTTCCTTGCTAAAAAAGCCGAGAATATGTTTGGCAATACGTTTGGAGGTTTCATCGGGTTCAGTAAACTTGTTGGCCCGGTCTGTTTCGTTGGTTTCAACAACTGCAATAATTTTGTCTAACGGGCAACGCAGGTAGGGCTCACCAATTCGCTGATCGGGTTCGGTCATCATGATGGGCTTGCGATTGGGCGGCAAAGCAGTACCATAATAAATGTCGTGCATGCCTTCAAGCTTTTCGCTTAATTGATGGTTGACTTCGATAATGACTTTATCTGCCTGATCAATCCAGGTTTTATTATTACCCACAGAGGCGGCAGGAATCAAGCGGCCGTCTTCCAGGATGCCCGCGACCTCAATAACCGCAACATCCAGTTTTCCAAAAAAGCCAAACCAGGCGAACTGGGCCACATGCGACAGGTGAATGTCCATGTAATGCATTTGGCCTGAATTGATTTTCTGGCGACAGACCGGATCAGACTGATAGGGCAAGCGCATTTCAATGCCATCAACCTCTGCCAGAACACCGTCCAATTCAGGTGCCGTTGAGGCGCCTGTCCAGACGCTGATACGAAACGGTTTGCCCTGGTCATGAACCGATTTGATATGCTTGGCCAATGCAACCGGAATTGCTTTGGGATAACCGGCACCGGTGAAACCGCTCATACCGACATTGACGCCTGACGGAATTAGTTTGGCTGCCTCATCCGCACTCATCACACAGTTTCGTAATGCCGCACATTTTATTCTTGAATTAGTTGACATATTTTTACTTCACGAAAAAAAAACGCAATACTGCGCATAATAAAATAGTGCATAAATTAATGCACACTTCACTTTATAATCGGTAATACACCCGCTTACTTACAAATGAACTCTAATTGCAACAATATGTTATATAAATTTGATGCAAATCAATAAAAACCAAGGGTAACATCCAAATTTGGCCATCATAAAAACAACCTGAGACATGTGAGAACAAAATGAACCCCACAACACGCGATTCCATCCTGTTAAGCCGGAAAACAATGGCCAAAGCCTTGCTTGGCTTGGCCTTGCTGACACCCATTGTATCACCCGCCCAATCAGTGCCTCCCATTAACATCTGGCAAACCGAAAGTTGCCACTGCTGCAAACAGTGGGCAAGCAACATGCAAAACCATGGTTTTCAGTTGAATATCCAAACCGTTCCAGACACTGCCGCGTATCGCCGGCAGCTTGGCATCCCTGATGAACTGGCCTCATGCCAAACTGCCCAGGCAGGGCCTTATGCCCTTGAAGGGCCGGTTCCTGTCCCGGATATCATAGACCTATTACAGGCCCAGCCTGATATTATCGGATTAATCAACCCCGGCAAAGAAGCGCCAAACCCGAATACCAAGGCCGAAGCAAAAACCAACACAGCCAAAAGGACCTACATCCTTCATAAAAACGGGCAGGCTACTCCCCTGCACCCCAACTAAGCCGTTCCAAAACCTTAGTTCCGATAATCCTGGACGATCTGTCCCACCCTGGATTTGTCTTCATACAAAGGCAAGCGTGCGGTTTCCTGCAAGGCTGCCTCATACCAGGCTCGCATACCCCTGAGTTCCAGCATCTGCTGGACATATTGTGAAGACAATTCTGACAGCTCCAAATCATAAGTCCGGATCCTGAACACGACAGGCGCAAAAAATGCATCTGCGGCCGTAAAACGGCTTCCAGCCAGAAAAGGACCGCCAAACCGGGAAAGGCCGTCACAAAACAGACGATCCAACCTCACCAGTTCAGCCTGCAGGGCCTCACTCCGTTCATTCAAATCGATGCGTAAACTGCAAATCATGCCGCACTCACTGCGCAAAGCAGAAAAACCGGCATGCATTTCGGCACAGACTGACCTGGCCCAGGCTCGGGCCTTTTTATCCTCGGGCCAAACCGCAGGATATTCTTCGGCTACATATTCAACAATGGCCAGACTATCCCAAACGGTCGTTCCACCCTCTTCCAGCACAGGCACGCAGGATGTGGGAGAAAAAACGGCAAACTCGCTTTGCTGCTTTTCATGATCCTCATTAAAGGGATGGCTGTATTCCGCAAACGGAATATGCAATTGCCTGAACAGGATCCACGGCCGCAAAGACCACGAGGAGTAATTTTTATTGGCAATATGCAGGGTATACATGAGACAGCCTCCAGTGCTGGTGATGTTTTTATGATGCAAACGTGTCCGTTTATTTTTACACTAAAATAACATTAATAGATGTATTCCCCTGCGAGGAATGGTTTTATTCAATGGCCGGCGCCAATTCCAATGACAAAATCCAATAATCTTATAAAATCGGGTAATAACCAAGCAATAAAAATTTCGTTCCCAAACAGCCGGTTCTTGGGTATGGTTTGACCATCTGATCCTGAAAATGTAAATAAAGGAGTTCCTGAAAAATGAAGACATTGACATATACGCTGGCCGCTTTAGCACTGTTTGCCGGAGCACAAACGGCACAGGCATCCACGTTGGATACCGTAAAACAACGCGGTGAGGTGCTATGCGGCACTACCACAGGATTTGCCGGTTTTTCAGCCCCTAATGCCAAAGGCGAATGGGAAGGGCTTGATGTGGATCTGTGCAAATCAATTGCCGCCGCTGTTTTAGGTGATGCCAGCAAATTCAAGGCCGTCCCCCTGAATTCCCAGCAGCGCTTTACCGCCCTGCAATCGGGCGAGATAGATGTCCTGACCCGCAACACGACCGTTACCCAACAGCGTGACACCGCGCTTGGCATTTTGGGCGCCGGTATCAATTTCTATGATGGCCAAGGCTTTTTAGTGCCCAAAAAACTGGGGGTTAACAGTGCTAAAGAACTGGATGGCGCAACCGTTTGCATGCAAACCGGCACTTCCAATGAAAACACCATGGCCGACTGGGCTCGTGCCAATAATATTAAATACACCCCAGTTGTCTTCGACCAGTTCAATGAAGTCGTCAATGCCTTTGCTGCCGGCCGTTGCGATGTTTTCACCACTGATGCCTCGGGTCTGGCCTCTATCCGTATTTCTAAACTAAGCAACCCTGATGACTATCAGGTGCTGCCGGAAATCATTTCCAAAGAACCCTTAGGCCCGTTTGTACGTCAAGGAGATGACCAATGGCTGAATATCGTCAAATGGACTCTGCAAGCCATGATCAATGCCGAAGAACTTGGCCTGACCACTGCCAACGTTGATGAAGCACTCCAAAGCACCAACCCTAATGTACAGCGTTTGCTAGGCGTGACACCCGGCGCTGGCAAAAACCTGGGGCTAAATGAAAAATGGGCTTACAACATCATTAAACAGGTTGGTAACTATGGCGAAAGTTTCGAGCGCAACGTGGGCCAAGACAGCCCCCTGAAAATCAATCGTGGCCAGAATGCCCAATGGAACCAGGGTGGCCTGTTATATGGTTTGCCCGTAAGGTAAGCGATTTGCATTTGATATTGCAAACTTAAGCACCTACACTGCCACAATATATAATTGCCTTTCTTTTGTGGCAGTGATTTTCTTATGCAAACCCCTTTCTTCGTTCTTCTTGATGACGCAATTACCCAAACAGGGTTGCTGCACGAACAACTGGTACACACGGACAGTATAAATGCAGATGCCCTTGACCACTTGCAGTCCTATCTGCAACACGGCTGGCAAAAAAACTGGCATGCCATTGTGTGGGTACCTTATGGTTTGGGCAAGGACATGCCGGGGCTTGAGAAAACAGGCCTGTCAGACACCGTCACTTTGCCGCCAGCGCAACACACCTTGCAGATTTTCTGGTTTGCCCAAAAAACCGTACTAAATAATAAAGAAGCCATACAGGCATGGCTAAATGCACAGTTCGCCCCCGAAGAACCCGCCGGCCTGTTGCAACCCACCTTGGCACAAAACAAGGCCGATTACATTGAAAGCATCAAACAAATCAGGCAAGACATTGCCGCCGGCGAAGTTTACCAGATCAACTACACCACTGAATTGCATTTTCAGGCCTATGGCTCCCCCTTCAGGCTTTACCAGAAATTACGGGCGAAACAACCGGTACCCTACGGCGCCCTGGCCTGTCTTCCAGACTTTACAATAGCGCCAGGCAAAAACATGGCAAGCGGTGCCCACTGGACACTGTGCTTTTCTCCAGAGCTGTTCCTGGACATCCGTAGCGATGGCAGCATTCATACCGAGCCAATGAAAGGCACGGTACCCGCCCTTGATGATGGCCAGAACGAAGCCCGGGCAAAAGCGCTTAGTGCCGACCCCAAAAATCGGGCGGAAAACGTCATGATTGTTGATTTATTGCGCAATGACCTGAGTAAAATTGCCGTACCAAATGGCGTGAAGGTACCCGAACTGTTTAAAGTAACGCCCTTTGGTTCGGTCTTGCAAATGACTACCCCCATTTATGCCCAGGCAAAACCCAATACCCATGCAGGCGATATTTTTCAGGCGCTTTTCCCCTGCGGCTCCATTACTGGCGCCCCTAAAAAAAGAAGCATGCAGCTGATTGAAAAATATGAACAGCGCGACCGTGGCCTGTATACCGGCAGCATCGGCTATCTGGCGCCCTGTCAAGGTGGCCTGGGTTTTTGTGGCAAACTGAATGTTGTCATCCGGACGTTAGTGCTGACTGAGCTGGCTCCACCCCGGCCGAACCCTGCAAATGTCAACCATTCTTCCCAACAATTTACCGGCATCATGGGCGTTGGCTCGGGTATTGTGTATGACAGCACGGCCGAAAGTGAATATGAAGAATGCCACTGGAAATACCGTTTTTTACAAAACCTACCTATCGATTTCACCCTGTTTGAAACCATGTTGTATAGCCAGGGTACATGCCGCCTTTTTGAAGCACATTTATCGCGCCTGAAACGTTCGGCTATTGAGCTGGAATTTGACTTTAATGAAGATACCATCCGTCAAACACTAACAAACCACTTCAGGCAATTACAAGAACAGGATAAAAAAACCGGGCACCACCTGGCATACCGGGTCAAGGCCAGCCTGTACGGCAATGGCACCCTGGCCATTCAGCACTCGGTGCTGGAACCTCTTGCTCAAGATAAGCAAAACGTGATTATTGCCCAAACCATCTTTCCCAACCATGACATTTTGCGTCGCTACAAAACCAGCCATCGCCAGCAATACGATGAACAAATGCACCATGCAATACAACTTCAAGCCTTTGACAGTCTGTGTTTTAACCAAGATGGTTTTCTGCTGGAAGGCGCCCGTAGCAGCATTTTCATTTATCACCAGGGCCAATGGCTAACCCCTGCGCTGGAGCTGGATATTTTGCGCAGCGTGATGCGGGAACAAATAATGCAAAACCCGGCCTATTGGCTTGCCACCCATACGCCAAAAAATGAACACCCTGGCAACGGGGCATGGACAGTCACAGAAAAAACCATTACCCGTGCAATGCTTGAAAATGCCCGGATTATTCTGGCCGTTAATGCACTTAGAGGAATTATCCCGGTTAAATTGCTACACTTAAGCGATTTTAACGCTTAACAAATAAAGGAAACAATCAATGAGTTTTCCCCCCTGCCCACAATGCACCTCTGAACTTGCCTATAACGATGGCATACAATTGGTTTGTCCCGAATGCGGGCACGAATGGCTTGAAGACGAACAAGCCCAATCTGAAGAGAGCCGTGTGGTGAAAGACAGCAATGGCACCGTTTTACAAGATGGCGATAGCGTCACCCTGATCAAGGACCTGAAAATCAAGGGCTCATCACAAGTCATCAAACAGGGAACCAAGGTAAAAAATATCCGTATCGTTGAAGGTGATCATGATATTGCCTGCAAAATTGATGGCAGTAATATGATGCTGAAATCCGAGTTTCTGAAGAAAATTTAATGCATACATGCTTTGTCATTGCCGCAACACCGGTCATGACAAAGCATCGCTATCTGTCACGGCAACCTGCCGGTAATAACTAATGCTGACGGTTCAGGGTATGCTCCAAAAACAGTACCGCAATGCACCCCATAATAAAACCATTACCTAAAATTGGCCGTGCAATGGCTGGAATTTGCGCCACCACCTCAGGCGGTAAAAAAGCAATCAGGATAGACAACATAACCGGAAAAGCAACCGTTACGCCACTGTAAAAATCGGTAATACCCTTTTCCCGAACCAGCATTTGCAATGATGCCGCCAGTTGGGCCGACATCACATATAACAAGGCCGCTCCCATAACAACCGCCGGTATTAATGACATAAAACCAATCATATCCGGCACCAATGAACATAGCACCAGCAGCAACCCGGCAAGCACCAGCGGATAACGGGACGCACACTGGGTGGCGGCAATTACCCCGGGGCTCATGGAATAATCTATCTGGCCAATCACACCAAAGAAACCGGCCAGCATATTACCCAAACCAGTAATGCCCATTCCCTTTTTACTGCGTTCGGGCATCTTGTTAGCCCCCAAAATGGCACCCACGCCCTGTATGGAACCCAGCTCATTAATCATAAGAGCAATAAAACTGAAGAAAAATGCCAGCAGCGTTGGCAGGTCAAATTCTGGACGCCACACCAGTGAAGAAAGAAAAAGAGAACCCGTTTGTACCCAGGGCAGAACCGCAGGCAAGCTACCGGGCCAGCCGGCAAGGCTGAAATATGCGAAAGAGCCCAAAACCAGACCCAGCAATACCACCATGGATTTCCAGACCCCGGCCAGCCACTTGTTACCCAGCAACATTATTAAGGCCAGCAACAAGGCGAATGCCAGATTGCCAGCAGAATTACCGGTTTCCCCCATGGATAAACGCAGAATAAGCGGTGACAAGGTAACGGCCACCAGCACCAGAATCACCACCACAATCCGGGTAGTAAAGATTTTCTGTATTTTACCCAACCCACCGCTAAACGCCAACAGGGCGATACAGGTACCCCCTATTCCGATGGCGGTATAAATGGCAGCCTCAGAACCGGTACCCGCGACAATTCCTAACAGCAATACCGATGCAGGACCAACAATCAGGGGAAGCCGATGCCCCCACAATACCTGCACAAACATGACCAGGCCACAAACGGCAAACAGCTTTTGCATATACATGATTTGGTCGGTCACACCCCGCCCCTGCAAAACCGCCACCACATTGCCAATAATAAGTAAAGAAGGTACTGCAATACTGAACCACTGCAACCCGTACATCAGCATGGGAAAAGTACGGGGTTTATCATCCAGTTGGTACTTCATGAAACGCATCCTTCAAAAAACCACTGCCCTATTCAGGATTTCCTGTGGATCGGCATAAACATGAGATCCAACAATACGTCCACCATGAGAAAAACGGCTTTGAATAAAGGCTTCGGCAACATTAGAAGGCGCATAATGACACATCAGAGTAGCCTGCACCAGCAAAACCAACTCCTGCGCCACCTGCCGCGCGCTATATTCCAGTTCAGTCGAATTATTGCGCAAGCGCATCTTGAGCGTGTTTATCGCCTGGCTTAACAAAGCATGCATGCCTGCCCCGGTAGAAAGATTGCCCAGCAATACTTCCCCCAATTCAGGCTCATTACGCAAGGCCCGCAATACATCCAGACACATCACATTGCCCGAACCTTCCCAAATTGAATTGACCGGCGCTTCACGTAGCAGACGTGGCATGGGGCCATCTTCTATATAACCGTTACCGCCCCATACCTCCATGCATTCAGCCACCGTTTCAACCGCCCGCTTGCATACCCAGAACTTGGCGGCAGGCGTCACAATGCGGGCATAGGCCCGGGACAAACTTGAATGCCGGTTTTCCACCGCGTGCGCAAGCCCCATTGACAACCACATGGCCGCCTCGCTTTCCAACACAAGGTCACACAGTACCATTTGCATCAATGGCTGCTCAATTAGCCGCTTGCCAAATACCTTTCTGTGACGGGCATGGTGTATTGCCTGCACAACCGCCTGGCGCAACAAGGCGGCGCTGCCCAGCACACAATCAAGCCGGGTTTGTGCCACCATTTTGATAATGGCCTGTATGCCCCGGCCCGGCTCACCCACCGGCAAGGCCCAGGCATTGCGCAGCAAGACTTCGGCGCTGGCATTGGAGCGATTGCCCATTTTGTCTTTAAGACCCTGTATTTGTACCCCGTTCAGACTGCTATCGGGGCACCATCGAGGCACAAAAAAACAGCTTAACTCGCCATTCAATTGTGCCAATACCAAATGGGCATCGGACAACGGCGAGGAAAAGAACCATTTATGCCCGTTAAGGCAATAGGTATTGGTTTGTTGGTACTGGCCTGATAATTCTGCAATTGTGGTATTGGCACGTACGTCTGACCCTCCCTGTTTTTCTGTCATGCCCATGCCAATCATCATCCCTTTCTTGCCATCCAGGGGCTGATCTGACGAATCATATTCCCGACAGTACAAGTGAAGGGACAGTTCTTCAAACCAGGACTCATGTTTCAGGGCTGGAATGGAAGCAAAAGTCATCGTGACCGGGCACAGGCTGCCCGCTTCAGTTTGTCCATGTAAATAAAACAATGCCGCCCGCCTGACATGGGCATTACTTTGCCAGGCATCGGAATGAACTCCCTGTTGGAACAAGCTACGCAACAACACATGCCAGCTATCATGAAAAGAGACTGGCAAAGTTTGGCCATTTGTGCGATTCGCCCCGTTAAAACGAGGTGAATGCTTATTTGCATTAACCGCATGTTGCAATAATGGTGCCGAGCCCATTAGGGCGCCATATTCATGGCAATCATCCAATGCCCATGAAGCCCCCAGGGACTTAAGGGCTTCTTTCAAGGCAGGATCACAATCAAAAACATTGTAATCCTGCAAACCCGCTACCTGATTGTCTGAAACCTGATCGTGCTGCATATCAACCTCCTTTGAAAACACCGTTGGTATTTCCTGTTGATTACCGCTTCACTTATAGCCCATTGTCATTTTTTTAGCCAGTCCTACCACTTCTTTCAAAAACTCGGATTCATCACTTTTTCGCCAGCTCATCATGACCGGCGAGGTAAACCCCGTAGCATTGAAATCAATATAAGCCACGTCATCACGCAACAATCGCTTCACCGACTCAGGGACCAGCGACACACCAATACCGGCGGCCACCAGACCAATCGCCGTTTGCAATTCATTGACCTCCTGCACAACATTGGGTACATACCCATGCTGACTGAACAGATCCAGTACATGGTCGGCATAACTGGGACGTGGGGAAGCCGGGTACACAATTAAGGGTTCCTGCAAAATTTCATTGACGCCAATCCCCGATACACTGGCCAACGGATGATATCGGGGCACGGCAACCACCAAGGGCTCATCAAGCAAAACCAAACGGGCGATTTCAGGATCGCTTAATTTGATACGTCCCATGCCAAGATCAATACGCCCCATTTTCAAAGCCTCAAACTGCTGCAAAGTGGTCATTTCGACCAGGCCTATTTCCACTTTTGTGCTTAACGCCCTTAACTCACGGATAAAACCGGGCATATACCCGTAAAGTGTGGAGGGCACAAACCCCACACCAAACCAGACACGGTCTTTTTTGCCTATCCGCTGCGTAGCCTTAACGGTTTCTTCCAGCTGTTGCGTCATTTTCTGGGTCTGATCCATGAAATACTTGCCCGCATCAGTAAGGCGAATTCCCCGCCCCTGGCGTTCAAACACGTTCACCCCCAACTCTTCCTCAAGCAGCTTTATCTGCCTGCTTAGCGGAGGCTGGGCGATATGCAACAGCCTGGCCGCCCGGGTAAAACTAAGCTCCCGCGCAACACAATGAAAATAGCGGATTTGCCTTAACTCCATAACCCATACCTTTAAAGTATCGACACCTACAAATTTAGTCTTAGACAGCAGAAAAAACTACAAGGATAATTAATTTATATATATTAAAACATATGGCTATATCCAATAAACGCATTCAAAATGCATTGATATATACCATACCTCACAACAGGAGATTTCCTTGAAGCCTAACGCCAACCGTTCATTTGTGGTTAAAAAAATATTAACACTTGCCACAGCCGGCAGTTTGCTTGCCCTTTCCAATACAGCACTGGCTGCCTACCCGGAACGCCCGATTTCCTGGATTGTCCCTTTTCCTCCTGGTGGCGCCATGGATGTCATTGCACGCACACTGGGTGAAGCCATGAGCCAGGAACTGGGCCAATCTATTGTTGTTGAAAACAAACCCGGTGCCGGTGGCAATATTGGCGCCGCCCAGGTTGCCAACGCTAAACCTGATGGCTACACCATCATGATTGTGGCCAATGGCATGGCGGTCAACCCTTCTTTATACAAGCAACTTACTTACGACCCCATCAAGGATTTTTCGCCCATTTCCCTGTTGGCCGCTGTTCCCAATATTCTCGTTACCCAGGCTACCCGCGATGACATTAACTCGGTCAAGGACGTGATTGATCAAACCAAGGCAAATCCGGGCAAATATACTTATGCATCAGCCGGTGTTGGCACCTCCATTCACTTGGCAGGTGCCCTGTTTACCTACCTAGGTGATCTGGACATGCTGCACGTGCCTTACCGTGGTAGTGGCCCGGCTGTTACCGATTTGCTGGGCGGACAAGTAGATTACATGTTTGACAGTATTACCTCGGCCAAGCCACATATTGACGCAGGCAAACTAAAAGCCCTGGCTATTACCACTGACAAACGCTCTTCCACCTTGCCCGACTTGCCCACTGTTTCAGAAAGCGGGCTGGACGGCTATGAACTAACGCCCTGGTTTGCCACCTTTGCACCGGCTGGCACACCTGACGACATTATACAGACCCTGAGTAAAGCCATGCTTAACGCCATGGACTCAGAAAAAGTTAAAACAACATTTGCCACCATTGGTGCAGAAAAAATCGGCAGTACGCCCGAAGAGCTGCAGTCCTATCTGCAGGACGAAACCACTAAATGGCAAAAAATCATCAAGGAAACCGGAATTTCCGCAAACTGAGTAAAATCAATACTCATGGATCATTTTTTTAAAGGAACTCATATGCTTTACATGGTTGAAATGGATGTTAAGATCCCTAACGATATGCCCGAGGATGTGGCTAATGAAATCAAGAAAGTAGAAAAAGCCTACTCGCAAGAACTGCAACGTTCAGGCAAATGGGCTTATATCTGGCGCGTGGTAGGCGAATATAAAAACGTCAGCATTTTTGATGTAGAAAGCAATGAAGAACTGCATACGCTTTTGTCCGGCCTTCCCCTGTTCCCATACATGGATATCAAGGTAACGGCATTATGCAGGCATCCTTCCGCCATTTAACATACATACTTGCCACCTAAGCAATCTTATAACAGCAAACCTGGTTTGCTGTTTTTCATTTTCAGCAACAGGATACCTACTATGAGCACCATCCAGATTAACAATGAAACTTTCAACTATCAGTTAAACGGCCCTGAAAACGCCCCGGTACTGTTTTTTTCAAACTCCCTGGGTACCACCTACAACATGTGGGCCAGCCAGGTGGATTATTTCAGCCAGAACTATCGTGTTTTAAGTTACGATACCCGCGGACATGGTGAATCGGTCAAAAACAAAGGCCCTTACACGCTTGAACAACTGGGCAATGATGTGCTGCAAATTACCCAGACCCTGGGCATTGAAAAATTCAGTTTTTGCGGCATTTCCATGGGTGGCCTGATTGGCCAGTGGCTGGGTATTCACGCCGCTGAAAAACTGGATAAACTGGTCGTTTGCAACACGGCCGCCAAAATCGGACAGGAAGCTGGCTGGAATGAACGCGCTACCCTGGTTCGTGCACAAGGCATGAATCCTGTTGCAGATGGTTCTGCCGGCCGCTGGTTTACCGAAGGCTTTGTACAAGCCAACCCGGCTATTGTTAACGAATTGATTGATGGCTTGCGCCAGACGGATGCCGAAGGCTATGCCGCCTGCTGCGATGCACTGGCCCACGCCGATTTCCGCGAAAAAATTGCCCTAATCAAAACCCCTACCCTAATTGTGGCAGGCAGCCATGACCCGGTGACTACCGTGGCCGATGCAGATGCCATGGCAGAAAAAATTGCCGGTTCAAGCCGGGTTGACCTGAACGCTTCACACTTGTCCAATATTGAGGCCAGTGACGCATTTAATCAGGCCCTGGCAGTATTTTTAAAGGGGTAACGTAACACACATAAAAATCCCAAATAACTGAAAAAATCCAGCTATTTGGGGTTTTTATTTACTAACGTATTATCAAGCAGAATAAGCACTTGCCTGATACGTTATCTGCCTTTTATAACGGCACTTTCCCAGCCATGCTGAAAAAGTGCATATATCAGGCTTCCGCGCGGGCGCGGGTTACTTCGGTACCTTGCAGATCCTTGCGATCAGCATGCAAGTCGAAGTTGAATTCAATATGTGAGAATGGACCATTCATACCATATTTTTTAATCAGCTCAGGGTTAGATTCTTGCTTGATTTCAGGAACCAGGCCTTCACGCGTTGCAAAAGCAAAATCATCCCACAGATATGGATCACCATCAATATTGATCTGGGTCGTCAGCTTGCGCTGGCCTTCGGCAGTCACAAAGAAGTGAATATGAGCAGGACGATGACCGTGGCGACCCAGTTTTTTCAGGATGACATCAGTTGCACCGCCTGGAGGAACGCTGTAGCCGACGGGCAGCACACTGCGGAAACAGTAACGACCGTTTTCATCGGTACGAATGCTGCGACGCAAGTTGAACTCTTCCTGAGAAGGATCAAAGTGAGAGTAGTTACCCAGATGGTTGGCGTGCCAAACTTCTACCAGGGCATTCTTGATTGGGTTACCTGCTTCATCATGAACAACACCTTCCATCACCAATGCTTCACCAATTTCTCCATCTTTATCCAAACGGGCAAATCCGGTAGACTCAGGTGCACCTGCTACATACAAAGGACCTTCAATGGTGCGTGGTGTTCCACCGCTAATACCGGCAGCCGCTTCTTCCTCATCCAGACGGATGTCAAGCAAACGCTCAAAACCCAGGCCCGCTGCGATCAGGCCATATTCCTGACCACTGTTACCCAGGAAATTCAATGCGGTCCAGAACTCGCTGGGCGTAATATCAAAGTCTTCAATCGTATTGAACAAATCGCTAATAATACGATTGATGATCGCTTTAATACGCTCATCGGCAACGGGGGATTCTGTACCCTGCATTTGTGCCAGCAAAGCGGCAACTGACTCTTTACTCATAATGTCTCTTCCTTTTGCGAAGTGATAAAAAATTTCAATAAATATTTAACGCTTATCCAGTCGTTATTTTCGTGTGTAAAAATTCACCTTATCATCATCAAGATTGATGCCAAGACCCGGACCGGTTGGAATTTTCAGGGTGAAATCGCTATAATCCAGCGGTGTTGCCAGAATCTCGTCTTTCAGCAAGAGCGGGCCAAACAGTTCAGTGCCCCACTCCAGATTATTTAAAGTTGAAAACAAATGTGCCGAGGCGATGGTTGCAATAGAACCCTCAAGCATCGTTCCACCATACAGGGCGATATCGGCCGCTTGGGCGATGCCAATCAAATCACGGGCATGCTGCAATCCACCTGCCTGCTCAATCTTGATGGCAAACACATTGGCGCAGTGCTGTGAGGCAAGCGTAAACCCGTCTTCCGGACCTTTCAGGGACTCATCGGCCATAATTGGCACAATGCCCAGCGCTGTCAGACGCTGCATGCCTGCCAGGTTTTTCTCATGAATGGGCTGCTCTACCAACTCTACACCAACATCCGCCAAGGCACGAAGGTTTTGTACCGCCTGTGTTTCAGACCACCCCTGGTTGATATCAATGCGGATGCTGACATCATCACCCACTGCCTTTTTAATGGCTGCTATATGCCTGATATCGTCTTTGGGGGAGCGCATACCAATTTTAAGCTTGAATATATTGTGACGACGTGTTGCCAGCATCTGCTCTGCTTCAGCTATATCTTTTTGCGTATCGCCACTGGCCAAGGTCCAGGCCACGCCAATTTCATTAGCCACCACACCACCAAACA
>CAZPNE010000016.1:0-22151 GCA_964588255.1 uncultured Advenella sp.
ACTGTCAATCAAATCCGCTTATTATCTCAAAAAATGCTTAACTTAATGGCAGTGATGCAAGAGCATGGGAACGAGTCATGGCGGATTTAAGCAACCCCAAAAAAGCATTCGTTCCCACGCTGCGCGTGGGAATGCATATTAGAAGCACATATCCACCACTCAAAAACGCGCCGCCATGCTATTGGCGGCAAGCTGTACCAGCTGCTCTTTAGACAAACCAAGGGCCTGGGCCGTGGCAACGTAGTTATCCAGAATATAGCCGCCAAAATAAGCCGGGTCATCCGAATTGACGGTGACACACAGCCCCTGTTCAAGCAGCCGTTTCAGGTTATGCTGTTTCAGATCTGGCACCACACATAATTTCAGGTTGGACAGAGGGCACACCGTCAACGGTATCTGTTCCTGCCGCAAGCGCTGCATCAGAATCGGGTCTTCCTCACTGCGCACGCCATGGTCAATACGCTCGGCCTGCAACAGGTCAAGGGCGTCGCGTACATAAGAAGCCGGCCCCTCTTCACCGGCATGCGCCACCCGCCTGAAACCCAATTCTTTGCAATGGGCAAAAACCTTCTGGAATTTTTCCGGTGGATTACCATTTTCAGAAGAATCAAGCCCGACCGACAGCCACAAGTCGTCATATTGCCCGCGCAAGGGTAAGGCCTGCTCAAGCGTGGCAAAGGCCTCAGCCTCGCTTAAATGGCGCAAAAAACTGAAGATCAGGCTGCTGCTGATACCCAGCTCTTTTTGCCCCTGCCGCAAGGCGCTGGCCAAGCCGGCAAATACCGTTTCAATGGCCACCCCCCTGCTCGTATGGGTTTGCGGGTCAAACATGATTTCCGCATGCACCACCCCATCGGCCGCCGCACGCTGCAAATAAGCCCAGGTCATGTCATGAAAATCCTGCTCGGTTTGCAAGACTGCGGCACCGGCATAATAAAGATCCAGAAAAGATTGCAAGTCGGTAAACTGGTAAGCCCTCTTCAATGACTCGATGTCAGCATAAGGCAGCCGGACCTTGTTACGTTCGGCCAAAGCAAAAATCATGTCGGCTTCAAGCGTTCCTTCAATATGCAGATGCAATTCCGCCTTGGGCAGATCCCGGATAAATGAACGGAGTTCCTGTGTATTCATTGATACTTGTCTTTAAGTGGTGGTTTTAATACTTTAAATTTGTCAGATAAAGTATGCACCTACTTTATCATGAAAACATTTTATGCCCTGCAAGCCCTGCCACCCGCATGATATTAATACAGTTTGAAACGCTTCTTTAACAAAATTCGGCCAAATCCACAATAATTACAAATACTAACGCTTGCCGCAGAAATGCATTGACTTGCACCCTGGTTCTGATTAGCCTTAACTTATCAATATTTACAATAATCTATTCAATTATCCTGAAAAGAACTTTTTGAATAAAAAAGGAGACGGATCATGTTGCACTACGCTATTGTCTTTTTTATTATTGCCATTATTGCCGCCGTACTTGGATTTGGCGGTATCGCCTCTAGTGCTGCCGGCATAGCAAAAATCCTGTTTGTGGTTTTCCTTGTCCTAGCCATACTTTCAATATTGTTTGGTGGCAAATTCAAGAAGTAACCGTTCCCCTTTACCTTCCTGAAATATAACCAGGGACAACACAAGACCCGTAGCGGCTTCAATCAAGCAGCCAACTTTGCAGGGCAATCAGGGTTTTGGCATCCTGGATGCTTCTGTCTTTAATGGCCTGCTTTACTTGTTGCCGGTTTAACAGAACGGTTTGCACGAACTCATCTTCATCCGCCTTCAGTTCGCTGTTTTCGCTAATGCCCCTGGCCTCGTACAGGTACATCAATTCATCACAAAACCCGGGTGCGGTATAAAATTGCTGGATCAGGGTCATGGATTGAGCCGTATAGGGCGTTTCTTCGGCCAGCTCCCTGTATGCACATTGCTCGGTGCTTTCACCGGCCATATCCAGCTTGCCAGCCGGAATTTCCAGCAACACATCACCAACGGGATGCCGGAATTGCCTGACCAGCACCACTTGCTCTTGCGCAGTCACCGCCAGCACGCACACGGCTCCGCAATGGCGCACCACTTCACGGGTGGCCTGCTTGCCATTGGGCAATTCAACGGTATCAACCGACAGCTTGACCACCGCCCCGGAAAATACCGGACGACTTTCTTTCAGGATTTCAACAAGACCAATTTCAGACATAAAAAATACTCTTTCAATACAAATTAAAGCAAGGGAGAAAACAAACGGGCGGTAGAGGTCAAAAGACGATAGACAAAACCTTGCTGTCCGGGTACAACCTCCTCGGAAGACTGCAGTGTTTCATGAAACTCACGGGCCAGTAATTTATTGGCCTTGGGCTCATAACACAATACCGACACCTCAAAGTTAAGGTAAAAACTGCGGTAATCAAAATTGGCACTGCCAATAAAAGACAGGTCATCATCAATGACCAGGGTTTTGGTATGCAGCATGCGAGGTGTGTATTCATATATCCGGATACCCGCATTGATAAGATCATCGTACCAGGACTGGGTTGCCAGCGTCACCACCAGATTGTCGCTTTTTCGGGGCACCAGCAAACGTACATCCACTCCTCTGAGAGCCGCTGAAGTCAGGGCAAAAAGCGAGGCTTCATCGGGTACAAAATAAGGTGTGGTTAAATAAATCCGTTTGCGGGCGCGGTACATGGCCGACAGCATCACCCGCAAAATGGGGGCAAAATCGGAGTCTGGCCCCGAAGGGATGACCTGCATGCGATAAGCCTGGGACGGTTCCGTCACCACCCGCTCCACATCAAAATCCGTGCGCTCAGCCTTTCTTAATGTCCTGACCAACGCAAGATCCCCGGTTGAGTAATGCCAATCTTCAATAAAGATACTTTCAAGCCAGGCAACAACAGGGCCATCCACCTGAATATGCACATCATGATAAGCCTTGGGATTTCTTCTTGAATCCTGCTCATCGCTAATATTGACCCCACCTGTAAAACCGGTCAGGCCATCGCAAATAACGATTTTCCGGTGATTGCGAAAATTGATCAGGGAAAACAGGCGCCGCCAGGTAATGTTATGAAAAAAGCCCAATTCCCCGCCTGCCTGAATAAAATCACGCATGAAGTTACGGGTAATCCGGGAAGAACCCAATGCATCAACGAGTAAAAAAACCTTTACCCCTGCTTTGACTTTTTCAGTAAGCAAATCCCGCAAAACTTTACCGGTTTGGTCATTTTCAAAAATATAATATTCAAGCAGGATATATTTTTCGGCCTTGCGAATGGCATCAAAAATGGCCTCATAGGTTTGTTCGCCCCCGGACAGCAAGCGATAATCCATAGAGTGGCACAAGGGAATATTCGTGATATTAAAAATAAGCCGGGCCATTGACTTATATTCTTCAGGAAAATCTTCTGACTGGATAAAGGGATCCCACCTTGCGTAATTACGATCAACAATCTGCTTGCTACGACGGCGGCTCAGCCGGTGCCGGATTATTTTTTTGGGGCCAAACAGATAGTAAATGAAGAACCCCAGCACGGGAATAAAGCTGAGGGTAAGAATCCAGGTAAGGGTAGAAACGGGGGATCGTTTCTGCAAAAGAATCCAGCCGCCTATGGCGACAATATACAAGGTCCAGGCAGTATAGAAAAAAGCATGAAATTCCTGAGGAATCATAAACACTTAGACACCCTTTTTGTGGCAACCCGATACTTCCCACTTTCTTTTTTCAACTTCCATTTACGATTACGCCCGGCCTGCGCAGGCTATGGAATAATCCAATTAAATAATACAGTACCTGTTAATTCAGCCACACAAGTTTATTCAGGACGTTTTTTACTTTCACCCAATTCATGCCCCTGATGACGTCGCCGCCTTAACAGAACCTTTGCCGCATGAAGATCATCAAGAATAGGGGCACTGGCAATAAGTACCAGAATGGAAGCCAGTCCCACCGTAAAGGTGAATCCCAAATGCTTGAAACCGAAGGCGCCCGTTACACCACCCAGAAAAAACAGCAATACCAGCTTGCTTAATAGCTTGAGTTTATCCCGGTCTCCCCTGACAATTGGTTTTTTAGGATCATTTTTATTCGGGTTCCAATAAAACAGTTTACCCAATTCTATGCCAATATCAGTAACCATGCCAGTGACGTGCGTGGTTCTGAATTCCGAGTGGGACATCTTGGTAATAATGGCATTTTGCAGACCCATGATATAACACAGCACCGCCACTGTGACCGAGGTCCAGAGCCAGTCGTAATACCACTGCATGCCATCCAGGGCACCAAACAGGACTAGCATCATGGCTTCCAGCAAAATAGGAAGTGCATATTCACTTCGCAAATAAGAATGCCGGGCCCAATTAATGATCACTGCCGTGGAGCCGGCACCTGCCGTAAAAGCCATGAAAGCCCCCAGGCCCGACAACACGATTGTCCAGTTCCACAAAGCCAGGGAGTCTGCCATACCCGAAACGATACCCGACATATGAGAAGTATATTGACCGATGGCCAAAAAACCGCCCGCATTTATAGCTCCGGCAATAAATGTCAAATAATAAGCAAGTGAAGAGTTGGCATCTTTAGTTCTTATTTTTCCACTTAAACGACGCGAATAGTCTTTGAACGACATGTTCCACAAACAAAATTTTCAAAAAAAACAAACCAGAAAAATACTGGCCAGACCTGATTCAATCCATCAAATTGCGCTAAAAAACACAAAAACAGACAATAATGTAGCTAATTTACGTTAAAACAAAAAATAAACGCATATTCTGAATGATTGCTTATTTACATTTGCAACTTTACGATAGGTAAATTTTAATATCTTCTTAAGCGAACAACAGCAAATGGATACATTAACACAACAAAGCACCTGCCATCAAAATACCGTATGGAATATCACGTCAATTGTCGATTTATTTGAACAGCCCTTCATGGACCTGTTATTTCAGGCCCAGCAAATACATCGTGCCAACCACACCCCCAATGAGATCCAGTTATCCAGCCTGCTTTCCATCAAAACCGGTGGTTGCGCCGAAGACTGCGCCTATTGCCCCCAATCGGCTCGCTACAACACGGAAATCAAGGCAGAAAAACTCATGCCACTTGAGGAAGTTGTCGATGCGGCAAAAATAGCCCGGGAGAATGGTGCGCAGCGTTTTTGCATGGGTGCGGCATGGCGCAATCCCAAGCCACACCAACTTGATGAAATTGCCAAAATGATCACGGCCGTCAAGAATCTGGGCATGGAAACCTGTGTCACCCTGGGCATGCTGCAAGAAGGCCAGGCAGAACAATTACGTGACGCCGGCCTTGACTATTACAACCATAACCTAGACACCTCACCCGAATTTTACGGTGAAATCATTACCAGCCGCACTTATGAAGACCGTCTGGAAACCCTGGAGAGAGTACGTCACGCCGGACTCAATGTGTGCTGTGGCGGTATTGTTGGCCTGGGAGAGTCACGTCGGGAACGTGCAAGCCTGATAGCCCAGCTGGCCAACCTGAATCCTTATCCGGAATCTGTCCCCGTTAATAACCTGGTCAAAATCAAGGGAACCCCTTTATTTGATAACGAAGACCTGGATCCGTTTGAGTTCATCCGCACAATTGCCGTGGCCCGCATTACCATGCCTAAGGCATATGTTCGCCTGTCAGCCGGACGCGAGCAAATGAGTGACGGTATTCAGGCACTCTGTTTTCTGGCTGGCGCAAACTCTATTTTCTATGGAGAAAAACTGCTTACCAGCGGCAACCCCCAGGCACAAGCTGACCAACGTTTACTGGAACGGCTCAACCTGAAGACAACCAGCGCCAAAAATCATCATTAAGCCACACTCGACAAGAAAAACACATTATGATTTATCTCATCCTAAGTATTTTATGCAGCGTGACGGTATCAGTCCTGCTAAAAATAGCCCGACAACATGCGGTTGACATCAAACAGGCGATTGCCTTCAATTATGTGACTGCCATTGTTTTATGTTGGCTGCTTTTACAGCCCAATCTATCGGGTGCCAGCATACAGGCACTGCCCTGGGGGCTGTTTGCCCTATTAGGCGTATTGTTACCGCTTATTTTTCTGGCTATGTTCAAGGCGGTTGAATTGGCCGGCATTGTTCGTGCCGATGCGGCACAAAGGCTGTCCCTGTTTCTGCCCATTATCGCTTCATTCACGATTTTTGGAGAGGCCCTCTCGCTACCTCGGGGCATCAGCCTGCTCCTCGCCTTCACGGCACTGTTCTGCCTGCTCTGGAAGCAGGCCTCAAGCGCCTCCATGGCACAAACCCGTAGCAGTGCACTGTACCTGTTAATGGTTTGGCTGGGTTATGGAGTGATTGACATCCTGTTCAAGCAAATGGCCAAAACCGGAACCGCTTTCCCGACCGGCTTGTTTATTGCCTTTGCCCTGGCCGGTTTGCTAATGTTTTTTTATTTGTTTGCCAGCAAAGCACAATGGCGTACGCGCAATGCAGCCGGCGGTCTTGTCCTAGGCTGCCTGAATTTTGGCAATATCCTTTTTTATATCAAGGCACACCAGCACTTCAGTGAAAATCCCACCCTGGTTTTTACCACCATGAATATTGGCGTGATCAGCCTTGGCACCTTGGTAGGTGCCCTTGTTTTCAAGGAAAAAATCAGCGTGGTTAATGCCATTGGCATCGTGCTGGCCATACTGGCCGTCTTCTGCCTTTATTACTGGGTGATTAATTAAAGCACTTGCGAAACCCCGGGTATACGGGGTTTCCTTTATCAGGCTTCGGCAGGACGCTGTTTGCCGTCTGTCACGATTTCAGTTTCAACCGCAACATCCCCATCCAACTCTGCCACCAGCGCTTCTTCAGGTTGCGCCTGGTGCAACTTATCATCCTCATCAGCCTCCTCAACAGCAGCCTGATTTTCCTGCTCCAACTTTTCCTGCTCCAACTTTTCCTGCTCCAACTTTTCCTGCTCCAGTTTTTCCTGCCGCTCTTGCTCTTCATCGGCTTTAAGCTGTTCAATCACTTCATCCATTTTCGCTTCATCAGCGGAAATATCAATGCTGCGGTCAACACGCGGGTCAAGTTCCAATATGGCTGGTGCAGGCTGAATATCTACCGCCATGGGCACGAAAGGCTCTTGCTGAACACGGTATTTACCTGATACTTTCTGACGACTAATGAATAGGGTCAAGATAAATGCACAGACAGATGTAAAGATATAGAACATGCCCGCACCACCTACATCCATCAGCTTGCCGGCCACAACGGGTCCAAGGCCGGCACCCACCCCATAAACCATGAGCAAGACACCACTTAAGCCTACCCGCAAGGCAGGCTCCACATGATCATTGGCAAAAGCAATCGCCAGCGGATAAATGGTAAATTGCAAAACACCGACAATTGCCACTAACAGCAATAACAGCGGAAACGAAACCGACCAATAGCCATACAAGGGGATAGTCACCAAGGTTAGCAGAAAAACATTAATGCCAATCAGCTTGACCCGGTCCATTCGATCGGACAACCAGCCCATTGGCCACTGGAATAGCAAGCCGGCGATGACACAAACGGACAGATACACGGCAATCTGGTCAGTATCCAAACCCAGCTTAATGCCATATACCGGTGCCAGACTGTAAAAAGTACCGGTAATACAGCCCGCCATGAACAGAATGAACATCGACATGGGCACCAGCCTGATAAACACCTGAATCTTGATAGGGGCCTGTGAATGAACAACCGGGTGAACCCGCCGTGTGATGGCGACAGGAATCAGGCAAAGGGTCGTTGCAATGGCCACCACAACAAGCGGCGTATGATCCAATGACGGGAAAATGGAAATTGAAGCCTGTCCCACTACCAGCCCAAGACTGGACATGATCATATAAAAAGCAAATATGCTGCCTCGCGTCGTCGGCTCTGACTGCTCGCTCAGCCAGCTTTCAAGAATCATGTACTGCGTTACCATGGCCATACCCACAATGAGCCGAAAAAACAGCCATAAGGTGATATTTGACACAATGGTTTGCATTAAAACCATGACAGCCACAATGGATGCCGCAATGGCATAAGCCCGGATATGTCCCACATAGACAATCAGTTTGTTCCCGGTACGTGCACCAAGAACAAGTCCCGCGTAATAGGCTGCCATCAGAAGGCCTACCCAGACCTCACTGACGTTGTTCTGGGTAAGAAATAACGCGATATACGTGTTGAACAGACCCGTACCGAGAGACAGGAAAAGAATTGCTGTGTAGAGAGACAAAAAGGACAAAAACAGTGAAATCATACCCAGACACCTGCAATCCACAATCCAGAACAAGAAAAAGCCCCTGCCAATGCAGGGACCTTATAAAAAATAAAGCGACTAGCCTAACTGGGACAGCAATGTTTTTGCATCACTCACTTCATAGGCCCCACCCTCTTCAAGATTAAGAAGGGTAACCACACCGTCGTCCAATAAGGCAGAGTAGCGTCGTGAACGCACACCCAAGCCCTTGGAAACCAGATCAAGCTCAAGCCCCATGGCTTTGGTCCATGTTGCCGAACCGTCTGCAAACATGCGTACTTTATCCTGCGCATTCTGTTCGCGGCCCCATGCCCCCATTACAAACGCATCATTAACCGCCACACACCAAATCTCATCAACTCCCTTGGCCTTGAGCTGGCTTTCCAGTTCTATATAACCGGGCAAATGCTGGGCTGAACAAGTGGGCGTAAAAGCACCGGGTACTGCAAACAGGGCAATTTTCTTGCCCTTGACCAAATCAGACACTTGAAATGCATTGGGCCCCAGGGAACATCCCTCGGAAGCGGTTTCAATAAATTCTGTTAATGTACCGTCTGGTACTTTATCGCCAATTTTAATCGTCATGACTTCTCCTTGAAATAAGCCTGTATGAAAGGAAAGTGTATCACTACATGCCTTTAAAAAAAACAAATGTACGGGGAAACAAAAACCGCCCTATTCCAGTTTACGGGATAAGGCGGTTGATGACACCAAAATATGGCGATAAACAAGAAGGTCTAAGAACTAGCTGCTTTCCTTGACGCGATATACCAGAACCGAGGTATGGGCCAGAGACAACACCTTCACGGTAACACTACCCAGCAACAGGCGGGACAGGCCACTACGACCATGGCTGGCAATGTAGATAAGATCACAATTATGTTCTTTGGCGGCTTCTACGATGCCATCGGCCACACTGTAATTGGAGGTGACAACAGAGGTTGCCTTGACACCGGCTGTTTCGGCCCGTTCCAGGACGGGTTTCAGGTATTCCTGCGCTTCTTTCTTAGCTGCCTCTTCGTAATCACCATCAGAAATGGCATATGAAGCAGCCATGCCATCAAAACCAATTAGTGTTGAAAAGGGTTGGGTTACATTGATGGTAACAATTTCAGCACCAATTTGCCGGGCAAAACAAATACCGGAATTGGCGGCTTGGGCAGAAATTTCTGAACCATCGATAGGCAGCAATATTTTTTTATACATAAAGTAAGCTCCTTGGGACTAGGACATTTGTTTGGCGGCATTGTACAAATGTGTACAACGGGTTCCGGTACGGCAAAAAGCAAGGATGGGTGCTGGCAAAGTTTCCAGGTATTCATGAAACTGATTCACATTTTCCTGGGTCATTGCCCCACTAACAACAGGCTGATAAACCACTGTCAGGCCAGCCTCTTGCCCGGCCTTGATGATCTCGGCTGACAGCGGCTGGGTGTCCCCACCTTCCAAATCTGGACGATTGATAATAACACTATTGAAACCGGCCGCCTTGACTGCCGGCATATCACTGGCACTTAACTGGGGCGCAACTGCAACGGTATCGCTTAATGGTGTAAAAGGTGTAGACATGAATTCCTCTTGAATAAACTGGGTAAAGGACATAAAGATATCGTACTCTTTATCCTTTTCGGTTATTTGATTTTATGCTAGTTTATTTGATTGTAAACAATTATTTTTCAATTTACATCCCCACAGATCAATCATGCAAACCGATACCTGCTACATACGCCCTGCACAGGCTGGTGATATCAACGCCATTCAGTCCATTTATTCGCACCATGTCCTTTACGGTATGGCTACCTTCGAGGAAATGGTGCCCGATGTGACAGAAATGTACCACCGTTATGAAAAAATCATGGCTGCGGGATACCCCTATCTGGTCGCCATTTATAATAATGAAGTAGTTGGCTATTGTTATGTTTCAGCATACCGTCCACGCATTGCCTATCGGTACACGGTGGAGAACAGCATCTACCTGCGCTATGATATGGAAAAAAAAGGGATTGGCAGCCAACTGTTGAAGGCACTTATCCACTATTGTGAACAGGGGCCATGGCGCCAGATGATTGCCGTTATTGGCGGTACCGAAAACCTGGCATCCATCAATCTGCACAAGCGCCACGGTTTTGCCCTGACGGGTATCCAGCCCAATACGGGCTTCAAGCATAATAGATGGATTGATACGGTATTGATGCAGCGTGAAATAGGCGAAGGAAGCCTCACGCTACCCAAAGAACAGAACTAGGCAAGCTCACGCCACAAGCAGGTTTTTCCAGACGCCTTATCCAGGGCATCCAGATATTCCTGATGCGCCTGCAGTTCTGGCTCTGAGGGCCTGATAACCGGCAGTACCAACGCATCCAGCGCCAGTTTGTCTGCCGATTTTTTTTGCATACCCTGTTCCGCAGTCTCTTCAATCAGCAAACCAAACTGGCCTCGCGTCATGGCCAGCCAGACCTCAGCCAACAGTTCGGCATCTAGTAAGGCGCCGTGCAAAATACGATGCTTGTTGGAAATATCAAAACGCTCACACAGTACGTCAAGGTTATTGCGCTTGCCCGGGAACCGTTCCCGGGCCATTGCCAGGGTATCAGTAATGAGACCGGCAATGCTCTGGACACTGGGCATGCCTACCTTGGCAAACTCGGCATTAAGGAATTTGGTATCGAAAGCGGCATTATGAATGATAATTTCCGCGCCTTCCAGATAAGCCGCAATACGTTGTGCCTCATCTTTGAAACGGCCATGCTGTGACAGAAATGCGGTAGTCAGGCCATGAACCGCCAATGCCTCGGGGGAACTGTCCCGGTCAGGGTTGAAATAAATATGCAGGTTATTCCCGGTTAACTCCCGGTTGATGACCTCTACGCAACCAAGCTCAACCACCCGGTCGCCCTGATCAGGGTCAAGACCCGTGGTTTCAGTATCAAGAATAATCTGACGCATTATATTTACAACCCTGGAAAAACAGTTAAGCCATGCCTGGAACGACGGCTGAGAAACCGGCATCAACATGAACGACCTGACCGGTAATACCGGCGGCCAATTCTGACAACAGGAATGCAGCCGTATTACCCACGTCTTCAATCGTGACGTTACGACGCAAGGGAGCATGTTTTTCAACGAAGTTCAGGATGACCGAGAAATCCTTGATGCCACTGGCTGCCAAAGTCTTGATGGGACCGGCGGAAATCGCATTAGAACGGATACCCTGTTCACCCAGCGCGCTGGCCAGATAACGGACACTGGCTTCCAAAGAGGCTTTTGCCAGACCCATGGTATTGTAATTGGGGATGGATTTCTCTGCCCCCAGGTAAGTCATGGTTAGCACGGAACCCTGGCGTGCCTGCAGCAACGGCAACGCAGCCCTGGCCATCGCCGGGAAACTGTAAGCTGAAATATCATGGGCAATACGGAAGTTTTCACGGGTAATGCCCTCCAGGAAATTACCGGCAATAGCTTCCCTGGGTGCAAATCCAATTGAGTGCACAAGGCCATCAAGACCGTCCCAGTGCGTTGCCAGCTCGGCAAACGCGGTCTCAATATCTTCATCAGAGGCAACATCGCAGGGAATCACAATATTGCTGCCAAAATCAGCGGCAAACTCTGTGACGCGGTCTTTGAAACGATCTCCGACATAGGTAAACGCCAATTCGGCACCTTGCTGGTGACAGGCACGCGCAATGCCATAAGCAATAGAACGATTGGAAATGACGCCTGTGACCAGGACTCTTTTATTTGCAAGAAAACCCATTGTTTCTTATCCTATTTTGCAAAACGGAATTATTATAAAAAAATTGCGTAACCCGAAAGTATTACGCAATTTTCATCTTGAAAATTTACCGGCTCAGCCTGGTTTAACCGCGGCTTCCTGCTCCGGGAATACGTAGCGACACCCCTGGTTTCAGTGCTGCGCTACTCATATTATTTAACGCTTTCAAATCTTGAACTGACGTATTATAACGTTTTGCCAGAGAGTAAAGTGTGTCTCCCTTTGCCACTTTATGAACAGATACTTTTTTCTTTGCCGCTGCTTTGGGAACCGGCTTGGTTAAAGAAGCCGTGCGCACAGCTGGCTTGGCAGTGATTTGGCCCGTCACTATCGCAGGACGTTTATATACAGCAGGCCGTGAAGTTGCCGCAGAAACTGCGGTACTTGAGGCCGCTACAGGCATAGCACGTACACCAGCCGCTAATGCGGGACTGTCGCTTCTTGAATAAATGATGTCTGCCAGAGGATCAGCGGTTACTGCTGAAGCAGAAGCCATCGCAGGCCTATTATTAAGCGCAGGTGAAGGTATCGGTGCAGAAGCCCCCACCGAACTGGCGTTGCTAGCCAACAACGCCGAAGTTGGGGTGTTGATGGCGGTCGCTATAATATCCAGGTTTGGTACAAGGCCCGATGGAGAGGCAGATGGCATCACACCATCACCTGCACCGCGTGGCACCATCAAAGTTCTGGAAGACAACGCAACTGAATGCTTTGAACCATAACCGTTAAGTGACTTCAGTTTATCCAGGGAAATGCCATACTGGTCTGCAATGCTTGCCAAAGACTCGCCCGGTGCGGGAGTATAACCCTTCCATGCTGACAAACTACCCTTGTAATTGCTAAGGTTATGTTTATAAGTGGCTACTTTTTTCTTGGGTAGCAAAATACGGGGGCTATGCGCTCCGAGCAAAACATTACGATGAAACGATGGATTCAACTCACGAAATTCCTCAACAGATATTTCTGCCAGTCTGGCAGCCACATCAATATCAATATCTTGTGTTTTCCCGATTTCCTCGAAATAAGGCTGGTCTGCCACATGAGGCAACTTGACACCATACTTGGCCGGATTGGCAATGATGTTTTCTATCGCCTGCAATTTTGGTACATAGTCACGTGTTTCCTTTGGCATCCGCAAGGACAGGTAATCGGTTCCCAGGCCAGCGTTGGCATTACGCTCTCTTGCCCGTTTAACGGAGCCCTCTCCCCAGTTGTATGAAGCTAAAGCCAAATGCCAGTCATTACCCTGGAACCCATGCAAATAAGACAGGTAGTTCAAGGCGGCCTGGGTAGACTGAACCGGATCACGGCGCTCATCTTTCCACCAGTCTTGCGTTAAATTGTAATGCGTACCCGTGCTTGGAATGAATTGCCACAAACCTGCCGCTTTGGCACTGGAAACCGCTTTAGCATTATAAGCGCTCTCGACAAACGGCAACAAAGCCAGCTCTGTTGGCATATTCCGTTTTTCAAGTTCCTTGGTGATATAGTGAATGTACTTGCTTGAACGCTGCGCCATTATTTGGACAGAAGCAGGACGGGCCGCATAATAATTGGTCCAGTATTCGACCCTGTCGTCTTGCAAGTTGGGCATTGTGAATCCTTGGCGGATCCGCTCCCAGACATCTTTTTGCTGACCTGATGATGAATAATTTTTGGAAGAATTGCCGGAGGAGGCACACCCGGTTAAAACAACAACTGAGGCTACAACGGCAAGCTTAACTAATTTCATGAGTATCCTTAGAATGAATTCTTCCAATCGCGCAACACGGCAAACACTTCATCGGGGGCATTCAAACTGCGCCCGGCTTTGGCTTGTGCGGCATTAATAACAGATTCAAGCTCAACCCGCATAAACGGATTGGTTTTAAGTTCGTGACCGACCGTAGTGGGAACGGTTGGTTTTTGCTGATGCCTGATTAAGCGTGCTTCTTGTGACCACTGCTGCAAATCAGGATTCCCCCCCTCTACTGCAAGCGCCCATTCAATATTACCCAAGGTATATTCATGAGCACAAAACACCAAGGTATTTTGAGGTAATTTTCTAAATTTATCAATACTTTGGTACATTTGCGTAGAATTACCTTCAAATATTCTGCCGCAACCGGTCGCAAACAAGGTATCACCACAAAACAAGACAGGTTCGTTTGGGTTGATATACCCGAAATAGGCAATATGCCCCAATGTATGGCCGGGTACCTCAAGCACGGAAAGCGACCAGGAAAAGCCATTTATCTCAACCTTGTCGCCTTCCTGCAAAGGTACATCGCAAAAAGGGATGGATTCTGTAGCAGGGCCATAAACTTTGGCAGACGTGTGTTCGCGTAAACCGGCAATCCCCCCCACATGATCGGCATGATGATGGGTTACCAGGATGGCCTGCAAATTCAGGTTTTGCGCTTGAAGCACCTTTAGCACCGGCTCGGCCTGACCGGGATCAATCACCACGGCATTATTACCCTGTACGATTATCCAGATATAATTATCGTTAAAAGCACTGATGGGCAGAATTTTACTGGTCATATCCAACACTTAAATGTTTCAAGAAATATTTACACTTACCCCGAGGCAAGCGTGAAACAAACCAATTCGCAAATTTTAAACCTTACGCAATGGCTGAACTCTGATCCTGGTCAAACTGTTATCAGTTGGGAGACCGCAAAACTTGATCAAATCGTCGCCAATGCATTTGGCTTCAATGCATTGCAAATTGGCTTGCCAACGTGGGATTTCCTGCGAAACAACCGGATCAGATCAAAAGTGATTTTAACGGATGAATCAGAAAAAAATGTAACATCGACCAATCAGCCAAAAATCATTCACGGCCGCCTTGATCAACTCCCCTTTCCCAATTGCAGCCTGGATCTGGTTATCCTTCCGCATATTCTTGAGTGCGCTCAGGACCCCCACCAAATTTTGCGGGAAGTAGAGCGAGTGCTGGTTTATGAAGGCCGGGTTGTCATTACGGGTTTTAATCCCAACAGCCTGTGGGGCCTTCGCAATGGTATGCCGTTCCTTAAGCCCTGGATGCCAATACCCAACAGCAACATGGTCTCGGTCCGTCGTCTGAAAGACTGGTTCAAATTATTATCCCTCGACATCGACCGGGGTCATTTCGGCTGTTATACTCCAGCCTGCCAAACCGAAAAGTGGCTTAAACGCTGGGACTTCATGAACAGTGCCGGAGACCGCTGGTGGCCTGTAGCCGGTGGCGTATACTTGCTCTCGGCCAAAAAAAGGGCGCGCGGCATGCATCTTGTCGGGCCGCTACTAAAGAAGAAGCGCAGGAGAAGTCTGGGCAACAGACGACCTGCCATTATTAGCCAAAGAAATATCACTCAATTGTTCAATACTGAAAATGGATAAAAAACTCGTCGAAATATGGACTGACGGCGCCTGCAAGGGCAATCCGGGCATTGGTGGCTGGGGCGTATTGCTCAGACAAGGGCATCATGAAAAAACACTTTGCGGGGGAGAATCCGAAACCACCAATAACCGGATGGAAATGACAGCGGTAATCCAGGCCCTTAAAACCCTGAAGCGCCCCTGTAAAGTCCTGCTTCACATTGATTCGCAATATGTGCAAAAAGGCATCACCGAATGGATGGATGGCTGGATCAGGCGGAACTGGAAAACCGCTGATAAAAAACCGGTTAAAAATGTGGATTTATGGCTGGAACTGAATGAACAGGTAGCGCAGCATGACATTACCTGGAAGTGGGTCAAGGGCCATGCCGGAGACCCCGGCAATGAACGTGCAGACCAATTGGCCAATGAAGGGGTCCTGATGGTCAAAAAAAATCACTCCGTAGAGTGATTTTCCCAAGGAAACGGGTTTAATCCAGACAACCCATGCGCCGGGCACGTTCACGCTCGGCATCCGAGCGGACATTAGCATTGGCACGCGACAGAAAATTACTGGTTCCGGGAATGCCGGGTTGCTGAACAATCCGGGACTGAACCTGGGCGCACTCAGCAGCCTTATTGTCGTCAACCGGGCCATTGGCGCAGGCGGCCAATAACAGGCATGGAAGAAGAATCATTTTTTTCATTGACTTACCCTTAAAAGGCAAATGGATTATTTAATCCGGATTTATTTATCTTTAACCAAAGACACACAGTTTTTGGACACTAAGTTCTCGAATCTGATTCAAGCGCAATTGCGCAGCCTGCTCTGCCTGCTGAAGCTGGGCAGGATCATTGCCAAACAGCGGCTTGTTGCCATGACGCGACTGATTCAACAAAATATTCAGGCGATCGGACTCTCTGCCAATTTCCTTGCACGTCAAGGTTTGTTTTTCGGTCTCGGTAAGCGGGGACACGATTTTAACGGAATTGGCGCAACCTGCTACAACAAACAGGACGGGAACCGTTAGCAACAAAGCGAGTTTCATGAAATGCCTTTCAACTGGTTAGACTGCTATTCAGTGTAGCAAAACTGGTTAAACAATACGATCTTTCTGTTCAGCCAAGGCAAATTTTACAAGCCGGAGCGCACGCTCCTCCTTGGCTAAAAACAACATCCGACCAACCATTTTCCATATAAATCTTTACAGGTTTTTAATTATCATGCTATATATTTAATGATAATCATTATCAATATTAATCTTAAACACATTGATCTTACGCATTCCTAACATGAACAATACACAACCCCCCAGGCTGTCCCACTCTTTCAAACTGAACCGTTTAGCCAGCGCAATCTTGTTGGCAACCGCTGCCACTTCTTCTTACGCCCAGGACAATACCGTTGTTGATGACAGCGCCGCTGTTGAACTTGAGACCATCTTCGCTTCAGCCAGCAGCGTTGAAAGTGAAATTCGTGATGCGCCTGCCAGCGTCAGCGTGATTAGCCGTAAAGAACTGGATCGCAAACCCAACGCCAGCATTGCCGAAGTGCTGGGAACCATTCCGGGTGTTACCGGTGGCTTTGCACCTGCCGGTGCAGGCTCTAAAATTGCCTTCCGCGGCATGCCCGACAAATACACCCTGATCCTGGTTGATGGCAAGCGTATTGGTGGCTCCAACCTGTTGGGACACCGTCCTGACACCATTCCCCAAGACCTGGACTGGCTATCCCCCGATGCGATTGAAAGAATTGAAGTCGTGCGTGGCGCCATGTCTACCCTGTACGGTTCTGAAGCCATGGGCGGGGTCATTAACATTATTACCCGCAAAATTGACAACGTCTGGAGCGGTTCGCTAACCAACAACCTGAATATCCCCGACTCTGGCAAATCCGGTGACACCAACTCTCACAGCTTTAACATTAGCGGCCCCATTACCGAAAACCTGGGCATCCGGCTGGGTGGCAGTTATACCAACCGCGAACCCGATACAGGCTCCCGTGGCTCAAGTGGCTCCGCCAACCAGAACATGAATGCAAAACTCAGCTGGCAACTCAACGAAAACCACAGCTTCTATCTGGATGGCTCCGTTGGACGCAACAAGGCTGAAGAATTCCCAAACCAGGCACAGCGTGAAGCCGAAGAAGACCTGACTAATGAAATTTTTGGTTCCGACATGCGCCACACCTATTTTGGCATTGGGCACGAAGGCCGTTTCGGTGAAGTGCGCACCAAACTGGATCTATATTCCAACAGCTATGAAAACAAGGGAGAAGGCGATCAATTTGGCGCAAAATCCAAAGAACATGTTGCCGATTTCAAGGTTGACATGCCCTTTAGCACGGCTGGCGTGGAACACTGGCTAACCGTAGGTGCCCAATACAAACGGGAAGAAGTTGAAAATCCCAGCAATATTGGCAATATCCTTAGTGTCCTGCTGCCGGGTGGTGATACCGTCACCGCCGATAAACACCCCAAAGGCTGGGCCTGGTCTCTTTTTGTTGAAGACCAGATTTTCCTGCGGGACGACCTGATCCTGACGCTGGGTGTGCGTGGCGATAAGTCAGACGAGTTTGATCTGCATGTCAGCCCGCGTGGATACCTGGTTTACCATCCAACCGAGGCATGGACCCTCAAAGGTGGTGTATCAAAAGGCTTCCGTGCCCCCAACCTGAAAGAGCGCTCACTGACTTCAGGAACATCATCCATGGGCATGGGTTGTACTTCATTGCGCCCTTTGGGCTATACCGGCGGTCAATGCTACATGATTGGCAATCCCAACCTGAAGCCTGAAGTCAGCACCAATTATGAGCTGGGCGTGGCTTTTGACCAGGCTGGTTACTCGTTTGACCTGACCTACTTCCACAGCAAAATCAAGGATATGATCCAAAACGGCTTTTTGGGCAATATCAATGGCACCTGGTATACCCAGCAATTCAATATTGAAGAGGGTGAAACCGCCGGCCTGGAGGCCTCATTTGGCCTGCCCATTACAGATGGTTTAAGACTGAGCGGCAATGCCACTTACATGATCAAGTCAAAAAACAAAACCACCGGAAGCTGGCTGAACATGACGCCCAAATGGACGGCCAATGCCCTGCTTGACTGGCAAGCCACTGAAAAACTGTCCACCTATGCATCGGTACAATATATTGGCAAACAACTTTATACCCCGCCCGCTGACTCTACCGCGAGCAACCATTTTGCCTATGCGAACACCACGCTTGATATCGGCGTTAACTATGCCGTTAACAAAAACCTCACTTTGCGTGCCGGCATTCAAAACCTGACCAACAATATCGCCAGAACCGATGACGATTACGGCGATGGAAATGGCCGTACCTACTACATGGGTGTGACCGCCCGTTTCTAAGGTATACCGCCTTTACACCTGGGAACGTTGAGGCCATGTCCCCGACGTTCCTCTCGTACATTTGCGATATTTTTTTTCACTCCATAACCCAGCAAGAAGCCAATAATGCAACACCGTGACGGTTATATCATCGATATTTCCTACCCCCTTCATTTCCACAGGGAAATGCTGCCGGTATGGCTATGCCACACCATACAGACATTAGGCTGTGCCGTCCCCGATATCAGTAAACCTTACCACTATTGCGAGTTGGGCTGCGGGCCCGGCATCAACCTGCTGGTTGCTGCCGCCTGCAACCCTGCCGGACAATTCACAGGCATTGACTTCAACCCGGCACATATTGCCAGCGCCCAGGCTTTGGCCAAGGAACTGAACATAGAAAACATCCGTTTCATTAAGACCGGTTTCGATGAATTTGCCGCAAACAACAGTGAAAAATTTGACTTTATCGTTAGCCACGGCACATGGTCATGGCTGCCACCCAAGGCACAGGCCGGCATTCTTCAACTAATTTACCAATCGCTAAAGCCACAAGGCCTGGTATATTTGCACTACATGTGTTATCCCGGTGCCGCCCGCCTGACTGCGCTGCAAAAAGTGCTTTATGAGGTTGCCAAAGTCACGGAAGGCGATTCCGTACAAGGCATTCAAAACGGCATGACACTGCTGCGCACCTTGGCCAACAAGGGAGCCGGCCTGTTCGTGGACAACCCCGAAATCCAAAAAGAGCTGCTGGCACTTGAAAAAGAAATGCCCGCCTACCTGGCGCACGAATTCCTGACCGATTACTGGCACCCCCAGCATTCAGCCGACCTGCACCGTATTATCAGCCAGACCGGGGTTCGCTTCATTGGCAGCGCGGATGGCTTTGAGAATATGGATACCCTGTCTGTTCCCGGCAATCTCCTGCCAATCCTGAAAAACCTGCCCGGCCAGGCGCTACGGGAAACCGTCAAGGATATGGCTCGCAACCAGCACCAGCGGATGGATGTTTTTCAATCAAGTTCTCAAACACTGGATATTGAAAATCACCTCGACCTGATGGACAAAACCGTTTTCAGGGCACTTCCAAAAATGCCGGTACCGGGCTCACTTGAATTCAAAACACCCGTTGGCACCATTCCCGGCCCCGCTGAGCTGTTTTCACCCCTGCTGACGATGTTAAAAAAAGGCCCGCAATCTTTTCATGCATTACGCCAGCTTGCGCCTTTCCAGACAGAGCCGGGCCTGCTACTACAGGCACTTGCCATGTTAACGCGGGCCGATTATGCCCACCCCGTCCGCCCTGAGCAATTGCCAACGCCTGCCGTGGCAAACCTGCAAGCCTGGCTGGACAAGCAGCAACTGCCTTTGCGGCTATTGCCCGAATGCGGCACGGCAATCATGACGCAGACCAGCCAGCATTAGCCGTCTTGGCAAATTCATCAGCACATCAAGCGGCAAGACTTATAATTGTTTTTGACCGGTACAAGTTGCCGGATTATTGAACATTTACACTGTCTTGCTTAAAGGAGACTCATGTCTGCCCCTTGCGCGCTTTTTATTCTGGGTCATGCCGGTACCGGCAAATCTGTACTGACCACCCGTTTTATCCGGCAACAGCTGCAACAACAACACACCTGGTGTGTACTGGACAAAGATACCGTTGGCGAATACTGGACCGGCCCTTTTCTGGAAGCCTGCGGCCAGGATCCCAACGACAGGGACAGCCCTTTTTTCAAGGAAAAAATACGTGACCTGCAATACAAAAGCACCTTGCTGATTGGTCAGGAACAGTTACAACTGGGCCTGAATGTGGTGTTTCCCGGCCCCTGGAGTCGTGAATTGGCAAGCGGTGCATTATTTTCCGCCAATGCATTGGGTCTGCCCGAAAACACACGTTTATGTCATGTATGGCTAGACCTGCCACACCCGGTTCGCAAAGCGCGTATTATTCAGCGCGCAGATCCCCGTGACCAGTGGAAACTTGAGCACTGGGATGATTATATTGACAGCCTGAAAAAGCCGGCTGCCGTTGAACAGGGAAAAATTCCCGTACTGGATGCCAGCACATCGCCAGAAACATTGCTGAAGGCCTTGCAAGACGCGCTGGCAATGACTGCCACGCTCGCCTCCCATCCTTGATCATGGTTAATAAAACACCAGTCGGAATGAGAAAATTTAAGATCCCCAGCATTTCCGCCCTTTCCGCCTTTGAGGCAGCCGCACGTCATGAAAACTTTTCATTGGCGGCCAAAGAACTGTCCTTAACAGAAAGCGCTATCTCACGGCAAATTGCAACACTAGAGTCCACGCTGGGAGTGCGGCTGTTTGTGCGCAACAAGCAAAGGGTTCTCCTGACCCGTGCAGGCTCTCTGTATGCAACCCAGATCCGCCAGCCAATGGAAGACCTGGATCGCCACACACTTAACCTGATTGCCTTTGGCTCTCGAGGTGGCCACCTTGAACTGGCAGTTTTACCAACCTTTGCTTCTCATTGGTTAATTCCACGGCTTCCTGAATTCCGCAAACGCCATCCTGATATTTTTATCAACATGGGCATCCGCACCGAAATTTTCAATTTTGGCCAAACCCACTTCGAGGCCGCCATCCACTATGGCAAGCCTACCTGGCCAGGCACCTCGGCAGATTATCTGTTTGGTGAAGAGGTTATCCCCGTATGCGCTCCAAAATTGCTGACGGCACCTATCAAAGAGGCGAAAGACCTGCTGCAATACCCGCTTCTGCACTCCACCACCCGTCCGGACGGGTGGTACCACTGGTTCAAGTCACATGGCATTGATACGCCCAAGTCCAGGGAAGGCGTACGCTATGAACTGCATACCATGCTGATAAGCGGAGCCGCGGCAGAAATGGGTATTGCCCTTATCCCCCGTTTTTTTATCGAAGACAGACTCGAACAATCGGGCCTTATGGTTCCCTTCGAATCCAACGGCAAGGAAGCCGGCGCTTATTACCTGGTTTATCCCACGGAATTCAGTCACGGCAAGCCGCTGGAGCTATTCAGGACGTGGCTGCAGGATCAGGCCGCCAGCTATGCCGCCAACAAAAATGAATCCTCTATTACGCGTTGATGGATTCGGCTTCCAGCGCTTGGAATAGACGTTCGATGGATTGCTTGCTGGCCTGCTCGTACAGTTTCATTTCATCCAGCACCGATCCACCAAGATCTTTCTCAAACTGGGCTCTGGAAGCATGAGCGACATAATGCCTCTGCTCGGTACCGCCAAGATTTGACTGAAAAATACCGGCGGCGCTTACGGGCAGGAAGTCCTCATACACAATGGGTTCTGCCACAATTGCACCTGCCGCCAACCAGGCATCCAAATCGTTCCTGTCACCCGTCTCCGCCTGTTTTCTGAACTGGTTTTCATCGGTGATTTCATAGCG
>CAZPNE010000017.1:0-21691 GCA_964588255.1 uncultured Advenella sp.
AGCTTATTATGGACGCTGGTGGCAAGGTAAGCGGCTCAGTATCCAAAAAAACCAGCTACGTGGTGGCCGGTGACGATGCCGGCAGCAAGCTTGAAAAGGCCCGTCAATTGGGCGTAAACGTAATAGATGAAGACCAGTTAAGGCAAATGCTGGGCCTGTCCTGATTCTGGTTCCCACGCTCCCGCGTGGGAACCCCTACGTTTGCAGATCCTACTTATTTTTTCTCGGTAATTTCAACCTTGGCACCGTCGCGCAGTGATTTCATATGCTTTTGCAAAGCTTGCTGGCTTAGCATTTGCTGAATTTGCGGTTTGACTTCTTCCAGTTTTGGCGCCTGGGCGGCACGGTTGTCTTCAACCTGGATGATGTGCCAGCCAAATTGTGATTTAACGGGTTTGTCAACCAGTTGGCCTTTTTTGGCTGCTTTAACTGCATTGGCAAATTCTGGAACGTAGTTTTCGGCAGGCGCCCAACCCAGTTCTCCGCCGTCTTTGCCACTACCGGAGTCAATGGACTCTTTCTTGGCTACATCAGCAAATTTGGCTTTCTTGTCTTTAATGCTTTTGAGCAGTTTGTTGGCTGCGGTTTCGTCTTTAACCAGAATATGTTTTACTTTATATTCTTTTTTGTTGGCGTTTTCCTTAACGATTTCATCGTAGGTTTTTTGGATTTCAGCATCGGAAATCTGGTTTTTCTGGCTCCATTCCTGCAATAGGGAAGCAATCAGGATTTCCTGTTTTGCATTGCTCAGCGCAAGCGCAACGTCATCTTTCTTGTCAATGCCTGCTTTTTCGGCGGCCTGTACCAGCACGGCGCGATTAATAAGTTCTTCGGTTAACTGCTTGCGGAACTCGGGGGTATCCTGGGCACCACGGGCAACCAGGGCCTTGATGGTGTTGTCAAGTTCGGCCTCGGTAATGGCTTTGCCATTAACGGTTGCAATGTTCTGGGCAAAAGTAGGCAGGGCAACCGCACAAGTTGCGGCAAGTAATATAAAACGTTTCATAAATTTCCTTCTGTGAGTCAAATAGTCGTTTGCGTTTGAATGGCAAGTGCGTGGATTGGAAATGGGATCAGGTCATTAAGGGCATCATAAACCAGTCTTTGCCGGGCAACACGGTTTAAATCGTTGAACAGGGCGGACTGAATGATGACCGTGTAATGGCCGGCACCGTTTTTGCTGCCTGCATGCCCGGCGTGCAAATGGGAATCGTCAATGATTTCCAGCTTGAGTGGTGAAAGTGCGGAAAGTCTTTCTTCAATTAATTTAATACGATCTGACATAGGCGGGCTCAGTTCTCGGGAAGGTCGATATGGCGGCTTATCCAGAGGGACTGACCGATGGCGAAAATGATAAGAAGAATGGTCATGCCAAACACCTTGAAGGTTGCCCATTGGTCCAGGGTGAAATACCCTGAAAAAGCAACAAACAGGTTGATGGCACCGGCAATAATGAAAAAGCCCGACCAGCTGTAATTAAGCTTGTCCCAGACATGATTGTCCATGTTCATTTGGCCGCCCAGCATTTTTTGAATAAGGTTTTTTCTGAAAAACAGTTTGCCACCCAGCAGGATGGTTGCAAACATCCAGTAAAGAACGGTGGGCTTCCATTTGATGAAGGCTTCATTCTGGAAATAAATGGTGGCACCGCCGAACACGACAATAATAATTACGTTCATCCAGTTAGTGGCTTCGATCGGTTTTTTGCGTAGCTTGAGCCAGACAATTTGCGCCACACTGGCCGCAATGGCAGCCCAGGTGGCAACGTAGATATCGGCAACCTTGAGGGCGACGAAAAACAGGACAAGCGGAAAAAAGTCAAACAGGAATTTTTTCATTCGGTGGGTTCAAAACGTAAAGAAAGAGAGTTAATGCAATAACGCAGGCCTGTGGGTGGCGGCCCATCAGGAAAAACATGACCTAGATGGGAATCGCAGATATTGCACAGGATTTCGGTGCGAACCATACCGTGGCTGGCATCGCGTTCTTCTCTGACATTGTTGGGGTCAATTGGTTCAAAATAACTGGGCCAGCCACAACCGGCATCAAATTTTGTATCTGAAGAAAAGAGTGGCGTGCCACAACCTACACAACGGTAGATGCCTGCTGAGAAGGTATTCCAGTAGCGCCCGGTAAAAGCACGTTCGGTGCCTTTTTGTCGTGCCACATAATATTCTTCAGGGGTAAGCTCCTGTTGCCATTGCGCATCGGGTTTGATGATTTTCACTGTTCACCTGTCTGGAGAATGAAATGAAGTATTTTAAATGAAATGAGTATTATGTGTTTTATTTCACGGGTAAGTTTATTTCTTTGTTATATATTGTTTGATTGTGGGGAAAAAAGTGCGCTAAAGGCCCATTTCAAGACACAATGTTAGCGTAAAATGTGGTTCTGCGGTGTTTTGGCGGCTGACAAATGGTAAGATTCACGCTTGCCTTTTGTTACCTGCGGTTTTTACTACTTGATTATTGTGTCCATGGAGACAAATTAAAAATGAAGCTTGCCAAATTAACCTCTTTAAGTATGATGCTCGCCACTGCGTTCGTGGGTACAGCTATGGCGCAAAATGTTGTCAATGTCGGTGTATCCATTTCCGCTACCGGCCCGGCTGCCTCTTTGGGTATCCCCGAGAAAAATACGGTTGATGTGATTCCTGTCGATGTGGATGGCGTCAAGGTGAATTATGTTGTTTATGATGATGCGACTGACACCACGCAAGCCGTTAAAAACATGCGCAAGCTGATTAGTGAAAACAAAATCGATGTCATGATTGGCAGCACGGTTACCCCTGGTTCCCTGGCCATGGTCGATGTGGCCGCCGAGAATAAAGTGCCGGTTATTAGCCTGGCAGGTAATGCCGTGGTGGTTGAACCCCAGGAAGGCGCCAAGAAGTGGGCGTTTAAAACACCCCAAAACGATTTCCTGATGGCACAAGCCCTGGCTGACGCCATGAAAAAGGCCAATGTCAAAACGCTGGGCGTGATTGGTTTTGCTGATGCCTACGGCCAAAGCTGGCTGAATGAAGTGAAAAGTGTCCTGAAAGACACTGATATCAAGATTGTTGCCGAAGAAAGCTATAACCGCCCCGATACCAGCGTGACTGGCCAGGTACTTAAACTGCTCGCCACCAAACCCGATGCCGTGCTGGTGGCTACCGCCGGCACACCGGGTGCCTTGCCACAGCGTGAACTTAAGCAGCGTGGCTTTAAAGGGCAAATCTATCATACTCATGGTTCTGCCAACAGCGATTTCCTGCGCGTGTGCGCCAAGGCATGTGAGGGGCTGGTATTGCCCGTTGGCCCCTTGCTGGTGGCTGATCAGCTCAGTGACAGTAACCCGGTCAAGGCAGAAGGCCTGTCTTACATAGAAAGCTATGAAAATAAATTCGGCAAGGATTCCGTCAGTGTATTTGGTGGCCATATGTGGGATGCCGGTGTATTAATCAATGCGGCTATTCCCAAGGCGATTGCCAGTGGTGCCCAACCCGGCACCGAAGCCTTCCGCGTTGCCATGCGTGATGCCCTTGAAAATACCAGCGACGTGAAAGGTGCGCATGGTATTTTCAACATGACCCCGGATAACCATACCGGTCTTGACGAGCGCTCTCGCGTACTGGTCAAGGTTGTTGATGGCAAGTGGGTTTATGCGCCCGAGCTGGGCACCGAATAAGAAAGCCCGGTCAGTGCCATAAATGCCCTGGTGGCCCGTCCTGTTAACAGGCGGGCCATTGTGGCAAATGAATTGGCACTATTATTGTTCTAAATATCAAAAAGAGAAAAAGTAGAAGATGGATTGGTCGATTGCCAAAATACTCATGCAGGACGGTTTGGTTACCGGGGTTATTTATGCCCTGATGGCCGTTTCGTTGGTGCTTGTATTTGTTGTTACCCGCATTATTTTTATTGCCCAAGGTGAGTTCGTTACTTTCGGTGCGCTTACTTTTGCGATTATGGCCGATGGCGGCAAGCCCGGCACTGTTTGGTTGTTGCCCATGTTTGGCGCGGTTTTATTCTTGAAGGAACTGTATTTTGTCTACCAGGGTAAAGACAGGAAAACGCTGCTTAAATCCCTGGGACTTTTTATTATCTACCCCTTGTTTTTGTTCTGGGCGGTACCGGTTGTTCTGGCCACCGATCCCTCACTGTGGGTAAAGGCCTTCCTCACGCTGCTTCTGGTTGTACCGTTGGGTCCCATGCTTTATCGCCTTGTCTATGAGCCGGTTGCCGAGCACTCGGTGCTTACTTTGTTAATTGTGTCCATTGCCGTGCATTATGCGCTGGTAGGTCTGGGACTGGTATTTTTTGGTGCCGAGGGCTGGCTGGTTTCCGAACCCTTCTTTGATGGCTCGGTGGAAATCGCCTCTTTGACCTGGACCTATCAAAGCCTGTTCGTGATTGGCATGACGGTGGCCATTATTGGCGCCTTATGGCTGTTTTTTGGCAAAACCCTGTATGGCCGTGCCTTGCGTGCAACCGCGGTTAACCGTCGGGGTGCCCGTCTGGTGGGTATTGGTACTTCCATGTCGGGGCACCTTACTTTCTTTTTAACCGCGTTGGTTGGCGCCTTGTCTGGCATCATGATTGTGTCATTCATTACCATTACCTACGAAACCGGTTTCATGATTGGCCTTAAAGGGTTTGTGGGTGCCATTATTGGTGGTCTGGTCAGTTATCCGCTGGCAGCTTTTGGTGCCATAGCAATTGGCATCATAGAAGCCTTCACTACGTTCTGGGCCAGTGATTATAAAGAAGTTATTGTCTTTGGTATTGTTATTCCTGTTCTGCTGTTACGCGCCATTTTAGTCAAGCACGAAGAGGATGAAGAATAATAAAATGAAACGTTTATTTCTTGCACTTTTTATCATTTTTCTGGTGGTCCTGCCTGTTTTCCCGGGCACGCCCGAGTTCTGGATTAACCAGATGAACTCTATTGGTATTGCCAGCCTGGTTGTCTTGGGGCTGGTGGTGCTGACCGGCGTAGGTGGCCTGACTTCTTTTGGCCAGGCCGCGTTTGTCGGGATTGGCGCTTATGCTAGCGCCTACCTGTCAACCACAGCGGGTTATTCTCCCTGGTTGGGCTTGCTGGTGGCACTGGTATTAACGTTTATCGTGTCGTATATCCTGGGGCAAATTACCCTGGGCCTGTCGGGGCATTATCTGCCGCTTAGTACAATCGCGGTTTGCCTGGTTTTTTATTACCTGTATGGCAACCTGGGTTTTCTGGGACGCCACGATGGGATTCCCGGTATTCCGCCCATTGAAATTTTCGGTTTTTCCCTGCTGAAGGCCAAACATATTTATTTCCTTATTTGGGCGTTCGTATTGCTGGCCGTCTGGCTCAGCAAAAACCTGCTCGATTCCCGTCCAGGACGGGCCATCCGTTCGCTTAAAAGCGGTGCGGGCATGGCCGAGTCCTTTGGTGTGCATACCAAGTACTATAAAGTGGTGGCTTTTGTCTATGCTGGTGTACTGGCGGGGCTGGCCGGTTGGCTTTATGCCCATGAACAGCGGGCGGTCAGTCCCAGTACGTTTGGGATCAATTACGGCATTGAATATCTGTTCATGGCGGTGATTGGCGGTTCAGCCAGTATCTGGGGGGCGGTCTTCGGTTCTACGCTTATCCTTACCATGAAAGACCATATTCAGGATGTCGTGCCGCAATTGTTAAATACGTCGGCCAACTTTGAAATGGTGGTGTTCGGTATTTTAATGGTGTTTATTTTGCATCATGCCCGAGAAGGCCTGTGGCCTATTCTGGTTAATTTTGTTGCCAAAATTACCGGTAATCAGTTGGTGCAACCCAAAGCGATTCCCGACGCCTCTTCACCACTGCCCCAGCGGAATAAACCGCAACACGGAGAGGTCATTCTTGAGGTTGACAATATTCGCAAAGAGTTTGGCGGTCTGGTTGCTGTCAATAACATCAGCTTCAATATTCAGGCCGGTCAAATCATGGGCCTTATCGGACCCAATGGTGCGGGCAAAAGCACGACCTTTAACCTGATTACCGGGGTGCATTCCCTAACCAGCGGTTCCGTGCGTTTTATGGGGCAGGAAATTGCTTCCCTGTCATCACGTAAAATCGCGGCACTGGGCGTTGGTCGCACTTTTCAGCATGTCCAGCTGTTGCCGACCATGAGCGTACTTGAAAATGTGGCGTTGGGTGCGCATTTGCGGGCTAATACCGGTATTGTGCAAAGCCTGCTGCGCCTGGAACGCGATGCTGAGGCACAAATGCTCCAAGAGGCTAAAAAACAGCTTGAGCGGGTTGGATTAGGTGATTACTTGCACGAGCAGGCCGGTAACCTGTCTTTGGGCCAGCAACGGATTGTGGAAATTGCCCGTGCATTGGCCCTTGACCCTACCTTGCTGCTGCTTGATGAGCCGGCAGCCGGTTTGCGCTACAAGGAAAAGCAGGAGCTGGCCAGCGTGTTGTCCGGTTTACGCGATGAAGGCATGAGCATTTTGCTGGTGGAACACGATATGGATTTTGTCATGCGCCTGACCAGTCATTTGGTGGTCATGGATTTTGGTACCCGTATTGCAGAAGGCACCCCCGAGCAGATTCAGGTTGATCCTGTTGTGCTAGAGGCCTATTTGGGCGGTGTAGATGACGACCTTGGTATTTCCATTGACGCAAAGGGTGCAAACGCATGAGTATCTTACTGGAAACAAAAAACCTGAATGCACAGTACGGTAAGGTGCTGGCAGTGCAAAATATTAATCTTAAAGTAAATAGTGGTCAGGTGGTTACGGTTATTGGCGCTAATGGGGCAGGCAAGTCCACCTTGCTCAATTCCATCATGGGTTCATTGCCGGTTTCTGGCTCTGCCAATGGTGAGGTTGTTTACCAAGGGCAGGATGTCAGCCGCCTGATTGTAGAAGACCGGGTGGCCAATGGCCTGTGCCTGGTGCCAGAAAAACGCGAGCTGTTTTCCAGTATGCCGGTAGAAGATAACCTGCTGCTGGGCGGTTTTCGCCGTTATCGTGCCCGTGAGAAAAACTGGAAAAAAACGCTTGATGAGGTCTATGAGTTGTTTCCACGCCTGAAAGAGCGACGCATGCAAAATGCCGGCACCTTGTCGGGTGGAGAACGCCAGATGCTGGCGGTAGGGCGCGCGCTAATGGGTAAACCCAAAGTGCTGATGCTTGATGAGCCCAGTTTGGGGCTGGCACCATTGGTGGTGCGCGAGGTTTTTCATACCATCATGCGACTTCGCGAAAGCGGTGTATCCATTTTGCTGGTCGAGCAAAATGCCCGTGCCGCCTTGCAGGTGGCCGATTACGGTTATGTGCTTGAAATGGGGGAAGTCCGCCTTGAAGGCAAGGCGTCCGAATTGGCCCATAACCCCCGGGTGATTGAAAGTTATCTGGGCTTTGGCAAACAAGACACTTAATCATTGTCCCAGGCGTTTCAGGATGCCTTGGTTTTATCTTTATAATCACAGATGTCCGCAATGCCACATTGCGGACATTTTGGTTTTCGGGCCACACACACATAGCGGCCATGCAATATCAGCCAGTGATGCGCGTCAAGCAAATACTCTTTGGGCACCAGCCTGAGCAGTTTTTTTTCCACTTCAAGTACGTTTTTGCCCGGTGCAATGCCGGTGCGGTTTGAAACCCGGAAAATATGCGTGTCCACCGCCATGGCAGGCTGGCCAAAAGCGGTGTTTAGCACCACATTGGCGGTTTTTCTGCCTACACCTGGCAGGGATTCCAGCGCTTCACGATTGCTGGGAACCTGGCCGTTGTATTGGTTTTGTAAGATCTCACAGGTGGCCAGGGCATTTTTGGCCTTGGTTTTGTACAGGCCAATGGTACGAATGGCGGCGGTAAACTTTTCCAGCCCCATATCCAGAATATCCAGGGGTGTCTTGCAGGTATCAAAAAACTTGCTGGTGGCAATATTGACCGCTTTATCGGTGGCCTGTGCCGATAGCAGGACTGCAATCAGCAATTGAAAGTTGTTTTCGTATTCCAGCTCGGTGGTGGGCTTGGGGTTGGCGGCTTTGAAACGGGCAAAAATTTCTTTTCTTTTTTCGGCATTCATGGTTGTGGGGTGGCAGGGCCTTTTTTCAGGTTTTGCTGGCGACGCTCGCGGGCCCGCTGCAATGCCAGGGCAATGGCTTCTTTCTTGAGTTGTTCAGCCGTTTTTTCATTGGCCAGGGGGTTGGCCGGTTCGGGCAGGCTGTCCAATTCATCGGAATGGGTCGCGGTTTGAATGGATTTTTGGTTAAGACGGGCTTCTTCCTGCAAGCTGAGCCTTTGCAGGCGTACGGCACGCCGCTCATGGCGATCGCGGGCGGCATGAGCGTCTTCAGTGTTCCAGGTACGGTTGGCATCAACCATGCTGATGCAGTCTACGGGGCAGGGTGCAACGCATAAATCGCAACCGGTGCACAATTGCGGGTCTACCGTGTGCATGAATTTGTTGGCGCCAATAATGGCGTCTACCGGACAGGCCCGGATGCACAGGGTGCAGCCAATACAGTGGGCTTCATCAATCACGGCCACTTGCAGAGGGATTTCTGTGCCGCAGTCTGGGTCCAGGGGTAATACAGGTACTTGCAGCAGGTTGGCCAGCTGCTGTATGCCCTGGATGCCACCGGGCGGGCAGCGGTTGATACTGGCTTCTTGTTGAACCAGCGCCTGTGCATAAGGTTTACAGCCATCGTAGCCACATTTGGTACATTGGGTTTGGGGCAGGATGGCATTAATTTTCTGAAGTAGGGATTTGCTTGTCATAGGTAAAAATAAAAAAGGCCTGTTGTTTGAACAGGCCTTTTCATTTTAACCGGAATTCAGCCCCGGTCGACGTTATTGATAAATTCTTTCACTTCTGGAAAGATCCTGGTGCGCCATTTGGTGCCTGAAAAAATACCGTAGTGTCCGCAGCCAGCGGCCTGCAGGTGGTATTTGTCGGCTTTTGGTATGTTGCCACACAGTTCATGGGCCACGCGGGTCTGCCCATGGCCGGTAATATCATCCAGTTCACCTTCAACCGTCATGAGTTTGACATTGCGGATATGGTCGGGATCTACCCGTACACCACGAACATCCCAAAGCCCGCGTGGTAGCAAATGCTCCTGGAAGACAACGCGAATGGTGTCAAGGTAATATTCGGCTGGCATGTCCAGCACCGCATTATATTCATCGTAGAATTTGCGGTGGCTGTTGGTCTCCATCTCGTTGCCTTTCATAAGGTTGAGATAGTAGTCGTAATGGGACTGCATGTGTTTGTCAGGGTTCATGGAAACAAAACCGGCGTGCTGTAAAAAGCCCGGATAAACCTTGCGCCCCACACCCTGATAACGGGAAGGCACGATGTGAATCAACTGGTTCTCAAACCATGAATAGGGCTTGGTGCTGGCCAGTCCGTTAACTTCGGTAGGCGAGTAGCGGGTATCCAGTGGGCCACCCATCATGATCATGCTTTTTGGCATAACGGCTTCTTTGTTGCCGGCCATTAAAGAAATGGCGGCCAGAACCGGTACGGTGGGCTGGCAAACCGACATGACGTGCAGATCTGGCCCCAGACTACGGATGAATGCCTGGACATATTCCACATAGTCATCCAGATGGAAGGTGCCTTCGGCCAAGGAAATCATGCGGGCATCGATCCAATCGGTAACGTATACATCAAAGTTACTTAGCATGGTACGTACCGTGTCACGTAACAAAGTGGCATGGTGCCCGGATAAGGGTGCAACAATAAGCACTTTTGGACAGGGTTCTGCGTTGGGTTCCAGTTCACGGACAAAGTGAACCAAATTGCAAAAAGGTTTGCTTTGTGCAATTTCGGCATGAACGGCTACTTCGTGGTCTTCTACTACGACTGAATTGATGTCCCATCCGGGTTTTTCGTAATCCTTGCCCAGTCGATGAATAAGTTCAAGGCTGGCCGATATCTGTTTTGAATTTGGGATATAGGAATAAGGGCTGTAAGGATTGGAAAAAAGTTGAGAGCCTATATTCGTGAAAGCTGAAATAGGAGCCAGTATGGAGCGGGTCAATTCATGAAATTGGTACAACATAATCTCATTTCCTTATTGTTGTTGTTTTGCACAGAAAACACTGGTGCATGACAAAAGTCTAACACCAGTGATCTGGATAAAACATCAGGAAATGTGAATTATTTACCTAAAACAGACAAAAATTAGGGAAATTACTATTTTGTTACTGTTCATAAACGCATTAAGCGCCATAAAAAACGGATTATTACCAGTAATTTTCAACCGCAAGATTGCCCGGAATACCGCGTCTTCCGGCTGCGAAGCCTTTTTCACCCAGTATTTTACGGGCATCGGACAGCATATCGGGGTTGCCGCATAGCATGATCCTTGATGTTTCGGGATCCAGTTGCAGGCTACTTAACAGCTCTAGCTTGCCATTACTGATAAGGGTGGTCAGACGTTCCTGCGGGTTGTTTTTATAAGCCTCGCGGGTAGGCAGTGGAAGGTAAACAAAACGATCGCCAAACTGCTGTTGCCATTTAGCTACTTCATCCTGATAGGTGAGCTCTTCACAGGTACGGACACCGTGGGCCAGGATGATTTTGTCAAAATGTGTCCAGGTGGAGGCGGTGTTGAGCATGGATATATAGGCTGATAGCCCGGTACCCGTAGCGAGCAGCCACAAGTTGCCTCCTTGGGGGAAGCGGTCTATCGTCAGGAAACCGAAAGCGGTTTTGTCGATATAAACCGGATCGCCGATGTTGAGTTTGGCCAGTCGTGGGCTGAACTCTCCTTCAGGTACTACAATAGAATAAAAAGACAGAAAATCATCCTCTGGGGTGCTGACCATGGAATAGGCACGCCAGATAGTAGGCTCTGCGGCAGGATCATCGCTGGCGGGCAGGCCAAGACGGGCAAACTGGCCCGGTTCAAACTGGAAGGCACTACCGCGGGTGGTGGTAATCGAGAACAGTTTGCCGGGTACCCATTCGGTCATGCCGGTTACTGTTTCACGGGTATATTTCTGGTCAGTCATATTTTCCTGTTTTTTCGGTCAGCTATTTTTCCAGGTACTGGAGTTTGTCGGGTACGTTATTCCAGTCATCAGCATCGTCAAGCGGTTTTTTGGAACGGCTGATGGTTGGGAACTCGGGGCTGAGGTCTGCATTGATTTTGATGAAATGGATTTGGTCCTGTGGCACGTCCTCTTCGGCAAAAATGGCATTGGCCGGACACTCGGGAATACAGACAGCACAGTCAATGCATTCATCGGGATCAATCACAAGGAAGTTGGGGCCTTCCTTGAAACAGTCGACAGGGCATACATCGACACAGTCTGTATATTTGCATTTAATACAGTTTTCGGTAACAACGTGAGTCATTTAAAACTCCAATAAACGACATTAAAAATGTGATTTTACCTAATCTTGAAATACTTGGCGCTCAAAACCCTAATAGCTGTGATATGGTTATGGAAAATTCCTTGTGACCGACATGATTATTAACTCGCTTTTAGATACCGATTTATATAAATTCACCATGATGCAGGTCGTGTTGCATCAATTCCCGGGGGCCCAGGTAGAGTACCGTTTCAAGTGCCGTACGAAGGGTGTTAACCTGCGTCCTTATATTAATGAAATACGCGAGGAAATCCATCATTTATGCCAGTTGCGCTTCACTGACGATGAGCTGGCCTATTTGCGCAACATGCGTTTCATCAAAAGTGATTTTGTTGACTTCCTAAGTTTGTTTCATTTACCCGAAAAGTGTATTGAAATTGGCGAAGGCCCTGAAGAAGGGGAAATCACCATCGAGGCCAAAGGTCCCTGGCTACATACCATTTTATTCGAAATTCCTGTGCTGGCCATTGTGAACGAAGTGTATTTCCGCAATGAGCATAAGACCCTGGATTGGGATGAAGGAAGGCGTCGCCTGAATGAAAAGATCGAACTGGTCAATGCCAGTACCGATGTAAAAAGTTTCAAAATCTCTGAATACGGTACCCGCCGGCGTTTTTCTTATGCCTGGCATCATGAAGTGGTTAAAACCCTGAAAGAAAAAATGGGTAGTCATTTTGTGGGCACCAGTAATGTGTTAATGGCCAAAGAATACAATACCATTCCCCTGGGTACGATGGGGCACGAGTATTTGCAGGCCTGCCAGGCACTGGGGCCGCGCTTGCGTGATTCCCAGGTGTTTGCCCTTGAAATGTGGGCCAAGGAATATCGTGGCGACCTGGGCATTGCCCTGTCTGACGTATACGGGCTGAACGCTTTCCTGCGTGATTTTGATATGTATTTTTGCAAACTTTTCGATGGCGCCCGTCATGACTCAGGCGATCCATTCGAATGGGGTGAGCGACTGCTGGCCCATTACCAGTCTAACCGGGTGGATCCTATCAGCAAAACCCTGGTTTTTTCCAATAATCTCAATTTTCCAACGGCCATCGATATTGCACGAAGGTTTCAGGGACGATGCAAGGTGTCTTTCGGTATTGGCACCAATTTAACCAATGATATGGGCGTGCAGGCTTTGCAGGTCGTCATGAAAATGGTTCGTTGTAATGGCCAACCGGTTGCCAAGGTGTCGGATGAACCCGAAAAAACCATGTGTGACGATCCGGCTTATTTGTCCTATTTGCGTCATGTTTTCGATTTGCCCGAAGCATGATTTTGAAAAACGGTATTTATTAATAACCAATAACAGGAAATAAAATGAGTGATATCAAACGAACCAATATCGGCCCGCGTCTGTCGGATATGGCTGTTTATAATGGTGTTGCCTATCTGGCAGGGCAAGTTCCCGATGATGCTTCGCTGGATATGGAGGGCCAAACCTCCCAGGTGCTGGCTACGATTGACGGCTTGCTGGCGCAGGCCGGAACCAGCAAGGAAAAAATCCTGATGGCGCAGATTTATGTGGCCAATATGGCCGAATTTCCTGCCATGAACAAGGCATGGGACAACTGGGTTTCCAAAGAAAACGCACCACCCCGTGCAACGGTAGAAGCCCGTTTGGCCAATCCCGGTTTCAAGGTTGAAATCGTTGTGACCGCAGCACTTTAAGTTTGTTGTACGCATTTCCACGCTACTCGTTCCACGCTCCCGCGTGGGAACGCATATGCGTATTTCAAAGCCACGCATAAAGCGTGCTCCCCACTTCCGCTGCCTGGGCCAGTTGTTCGGCGGACAGGGTTTTAGGCGCAAGTATTTCCTCTTTGGTCTGGCTAGCGGTATTCAATATAATGGGAGATACCTTTTCGTTAAGGCGCCAGCCGGTGCAAATGCGCTGCAGCTGTCGCAGTGCACCTTGCCCGTCAGAGCCAGCGGTAATAATGGCGCTGTATGGCCGTCCCTCTACGTTGTCCAGCAAATCATAATAAAAACGGTCAAAAAACTCTTTCATCGCACCGCTTAGGCTGGCCAGGTTTTCGGGGGCGCAGAACAGATAAGCGTTTGCCTGCAAAAGCTGGTCCAGCGTTACCTCATTGGCATGCACCATAATGATTTCATCTTGCTGGTCCAGCTCCTGACGAGTGTTGCAGGCGCTGTCGTAGGCGGCCTGTGCTGCCAGCCTGGCGGCATGGGTGCGGGAGTGCCAAATGATTAACAACGTTTTTGTATTTGCGTCCATAGTTTCGGCCTGTACAATACGGGGTATCCCATTTGATTTCTTATTTTATTTTTTTTACCATGATTCACATGATACCCGATAGCGATAATAAAAACGCCCTTGATGAAGTGTGGCTTAATTCGGTGTGTGAAGACCTTGGATCCGAAGACAGGCAGCTGATTGAAAAAGCGGTAGGCTGGGCCTTGCACGCCATGGAGGGGAAAATTCTGGTAACCGAAGAGCCTGCCCTGACGCATGCCGCGGGGGTGGTCAGGATTCTATCCCTGCTACAGGTAGATGCCACCACCATGGTGTCCGGCCTTATTGCCGCCATGCCTGCAAAACAGGAAGCTATTTCGGAAAAAAGCTATAAAAACGAAATCATCAGTCATTTTGGACTTGAGGTCTTTAATCTGGTCCAGGGCTCGCGAGAGCTGGTCAAAATAGGCCTGGTGGCTCGTAATGCGGGTGCCGCAAGCCAGGAAGGGGGTAGCAGCGCTAATCAGCAGGAAATGCTGCGGAAAATGTTACTGGCCATGGCCACCGATTTGCGAATTGTGCTGGTGCGTTTGGCGTCACGTTTGCAAACATTACGTTGGTTTGCCGAAACCAAGAAGCCTTGTCCTGTTGAAATTTCCATTGAAACCCGCGATGTGTATGCACCACTGGCCAATCGCCTGGGTATCTGGCAAATAAAATGGGAAATGGAAGATCTTTCTTTCCGTTTTCTTGAGCCCGAGGTATACAAGGATATTGCCAAAAAACTGGAAAACCGCCGGGTGGAACGTGAAAGCCTTGTGGCCGCGACGGTTGATGATATTCGGGATTCTCTGCAGGAAATGGGCATCAAGGCCGATGTAGCCGGTCGGGCCAAGCATATTTACAGCATTTATAACAAGATGCGTAACAAAAAGCTTGATTTTGACCAGTTGTACGACTTGCAGGCCCTGCGTATTATTGTGGATACCGAACGGGATTGTTACACCGCCTTGTCACTGGTGCACGCCAAGTGGACACCGGTCATGGACGAGTACGATGATTACATTGCCAATCCCAAACCTAACGGTTACCGCTCGCTTCATACGGTAGTCATGGGTGATGACGGTCGTGCTTTTGAAGTGCAGATCCGCACCCAACAAATGCATCAATTTGCCGAATATGGTATGGCGGCCCATTGGCGCTATAAGGAAGCCGGGGTAAAAGGCGGCCAGGTGGCGGCTTCCAGCCTGTATGACCGCCAGGTTTCCTGGATGCGCCAGTTGCTTTCATGGCGTAAAGAGGTGGGTATTACCGAAAAAGAAGAAAAGAAAGCCATTGAAGAAAATGGTGCCGACCAGGCGGGTCTGGCGCTTAAAAAAGCCGAATTGAAAAAAACCGGTGAACAGCTTGAGCAAATGAAAGAAGAAGAAAGGCATGAGCGCATTTATGTACTTACGCCACAGGCCAGGGTTATTGAGTTGGCTGAAGGCAGTACACCGGTTGATTTTGCCTATCATCTGCATACAGACCTGGGTCACCGTTGCCGGGGGGCCAAGGTTGACGGCCAGATGGTTGCGCTTAATACCAAATTGAAAATCGGTCAGACGGTTGAAATTATTGCCGCCAAATCGGGCGGGCCTTCCCGTGACTGGTTGAATCCGCAATTGGGTTATTTGGCCAGTCCCAGGGCCAAGGCAAAAGTACGGCTGTGGTTTAATGCCATTGAATTGCAAAAACGCATTACCAGCGGGCAAGAGCAGGTAGAGAAAGAGTTGCAGCGCTTGGGCAAAACGGCGGTCAATCAGGAACAGTTGGCTGAAAAACTGGGTTTTGCCCGTGCCGATGACCTCTATGTAGCGGTGGCCAAAGATGAGTTCAGCCTGCGTGCCATTGCATCGGCCTTTGCCGAACCGGCCCCGGAAACTGGCGCCGAAGACAAAATTCTGGTGGCGCGCCAAGCCGATAACCGCCATACGGGTAAAAGCGGTGTGCTGGTGGTGGGCGTTGACTCTTTAATGACCCAGCTGGCCCGCTGTTGTCACCCGGCACCGCCCGATGATATCGTTGGTTTTGTAACCCGGGGCCGGGGCGTGTCCATTCATCGTCAGGATTGCGCCTCATTTACGGTGTTAAATCATAAACACCCCGAGCGGGTCATTGATGTTACCTGGGGCAATACCGAAGATGCGGTATATCCGGTAAATATTGCCGTGCATGCCCAGGACCGAAATGGTCTGCTGCGGGATATTTCCGAAACTTTTTCCAAACTCAAGCTCAAGGTGGTGGGCGTCAATACGCAAAGCAAGCGTTCGCTGGCGCATATGCACTTTACCATCGAGATCCAGAATGGTGCTCAATTGTCCCGGGCGTTGCAAGCCTTATTGGAAATCCCAGGGGTAATGTCTGCGTCCCGGTACTAAATTGAGTAAAATGGTTGTTAAATAAAATAATTGAATGCGCTGCAGGAGGCGTTTTGAAACCCTATAATTACCCAGATGAAAGAGGTCATTTTGGCCGGTTTGGTGGTATTTTTGTTGCCGAAACATTAATGCATGCCATTAAAGAGCTGAACGAAGCTTACGAAAAATATAAGAATGACCCCGAGTTTGTTGCTGAATACAATTATGAACTGGCTCACTTTGTGGGTCGTCCCAGTCCGGTTTATCATGCCAAACGCTGGTCAGAACGGCTGGGCGGTGCCCAGATCTGGTTCAAGCGTGAAGACCTGAACCATACCGGTGCGCATAAAATTAACAACTGCATCGGTCAAATTCTTCTGGCCCGCAAAATGGGTAAAACCCGTATTATTGCCGAAACTGGTGCCGGCCAGCATGGTGTTGCCACGGCTACCGTTGCAGCCCGTTACGGCCTTGAGTGCGTGGTTTACATGGGATCTGAAGATGTTCGCCGTCAGGCACTTAACGTCTATCGCATGAAGTTGCTGGGTGCCACCGTGGTGCCGGTTGAGTCAGGTTCCAAAACGTTAAAAGACGCCCTTAACGAGGCCATGCGCGACTGGGTCACCAATATTGATGACACTTTCTATATTATTGGTACGGTTGCCGGTCCGCATCCTTATCCGGCCATGGTTCGTGATTTCCAGAAAATCATTGGTGAGGAATGCCTGGTGCAAATGCCGCAACAGGCAGGCCGTCAGCCCGACTGCGTAGTTGCCTGCGTGGGTGGTGGTTCCAATGCCATGGGTATTTTCTATCCTTATATTCCCCACGAAGAAGTCAAGCTCATTGGTGTCGAAGCCGCCGGCGAGGGTCTGGATACCCCACGTAATGCCGCCTCTATCAATGCAGGCCAGGTGGGTGTGTTGCACGGTAATCGTACCTTTGTGATGCAAAACCAGGATGGCCAGGTGCAGGAAACCCACTCCATTTCTGCCGGCCTAGATTATCCGGGTGTGGGTCCCGAACATGCCTGGTTGCATGAAATCGGCCGTGTTTCCTATGAAAGCGTCAACGATGCCGAGGCGCTGCAGGCATTCCATGATTGCTGTCGCCTTGAGGGCATTATTCCCGCGCTTGAATCTTCCCACGCCTTGGCTTATGCAGCCAAATTGGCCCCCACCTTGCCTGCAGACAAAATTATTCTGGTCAGCTTGTCAGGCCGTGGTGACAAGGATATTCATACTGTGGCTGAATTTAGCGGAATCGAGCTGTAAAGGAAAATAACAATGGCTTTAAAACGAATTGATAATGCATTTGCAAAGGCTGGGCAACGCGCAGCCTTGATTCCCTACATCACCACCGGAGACCCAAGTCCGCAAGCTACGCTGGCATTAATGCATGGCTTGGTAGAGGCCGGTGCTGACGTTATCGAACTGGGCGTTCCTTTTTCCGATCCTATGGCCGATGGTCCGGTTATTCAGCGTGCCGCTGAGCGGGCCATTGCCAAGGGTGTTGGCCTGCCACGGGTCCTTGATATCGTCCGTGAATTTCGCAAGGACAATAACGACACACCGGTTGTGTTAATGGGTTATGCCAATCCCATCGAAGCCATGGGACGTGTCGCTTTTGCAGAAAAAGCCAGTGCTGCGGGTGTAGATGGCGTATTGGTGGTAGACTATCCGCCCGAGGAATTTGATGAATTTACCGGGCTTTTGAAAGAAAAGGGTATTTCTCCCATATTTTTATTGGCGCCCACTTCTACCGAAGCCCGCATCCAGTCGGTGGCCCGTGTAGCCGAAGGTTATGTGTATTACGTCTCTTTGCGTGGCGTTACCGGTTCAGGTGCCCTTGATGTAGAAGATGTGCAGCAACGTGTGCTGGATATCAAGAAACACGTCAAAATTCCGGTGGGTGTCGGTTTTGGCATCCGTGATGCTGAAAGTGCTGCCAATATTGCCAAAGTGGCCGATGCGGTGGTAATTGGCAGTAAAATCATCGAAACAATGGAACAGGCAATTGCCGGTAAACCTGAAGATCAGGTCACCGAAGTGGCCGTTGCTTCAGCAAGCACATGGCTCAAGGGCGTACGTGAAGCGCTGGACAAGGTTCAAAACAAGGATAAATAATGAGTTGGCTCGATAAAATTCTCCCCCCCCGTATCAACAAGAAGGCCGATTCGGGTTCACGGCGCGTTCCCGAGGGCGTATGGGTTAAGTGCCCCTCTTGTGAAACCGCCCTGTATAAGGAAGATCTGGTACGTGCCCTGAATGTTTGCCCCAAGTGCGACCATCATATGCGATTAAATTCGCGCGCACGTATCGACTCTCTGCTTGATGCAGAAGGAAGGGTTGAGATTGGCGATAACATCCGTTCAACCGATCCCCTTAAATTCAAAGACAGCCGCAAGTATCCCGAACGTCTGGCCGAAGCCGTGAAACTCACCGACGAATCTGATGCTCTGGTGGTAATGAGTGGGGCGATTATGTCCCTGCCGGTTACGCTTGCCTGTTTCGAATTCAATTTCATGGGTGGTTCAATGGGCTCGGTGGTCGGTGAGCGTTTTGTACGTGGTGTCAAGGCCGCTATCGAGAATCGTACCCCGTTTATCTGCGTATCGGCTTCGGGTGGTGCACGCATGCAGGAAAGCCTGTTTTCGCTTATGCAAATGGCTAAAACCAATGCCATGCTTACCCGGCTTTCCGCCGAAGGCTTGCCATTTATCAGCGTGCTTACCGATCCAACCATGGGTGGTGTCTCGGCCAGTTTTGCCTTCATGGGTGATGTGGTCATTGCTGAACCCAAGGCCCTGATTGGTTTTGCCGGTCCACGGGTGATTGAACAAACTGTTCGTGAGCAATTGCCAGAGGGCTTTCAGCGTGCCGAGTTCCTGCTTGAAAAAGGGGCGGTTGATATGGTGGTCAAACGCCATGACTTGCGTGAAGAACTGGCCCGCTTAATGGCCTTGTTAACCCGCCAGTCCAACGAGGCCTTGTCTGCATAAACCATGTTGGCGGGCATTTTTAGCCGGGCAAACATCAAGTTGCGGTATCAAATAAAATAACCCCGGCTGTGTCTGCATGGCTGGGGTTATTCATTTAAAAAAGATGACATTGCCGCAATGGCTGATAGAATGATGGCAATTTATTCATTCATGTTAAAAATAAAATGTCGGTTAATTCATTCAATCTTGAAAACTCCCTAACCTATAAACTGCATTCCCTGGCAAAATTAATTGACAGGCATGCAGACTACGCGGACATCGCGCATGCCGGTATTTCTTTTGCCGAGGGCAGGGTGCTTGCCGTGATTGGCTTTAATAAAATGCTGTCAGTGGTGCAGGTGGCCAAAAAAGCCAACCTTGATAAAAGCCAGGGTAGCAGGGCGGTGGTTTCCCTGGTTAACAAGGGATTGATAGAAAAGCGCCAGCAAAAACAGGATGCCCGGGCGTTTGATTTATCCCTGACAGAAAAAGGAAAGCGGGTGTATGAGGAAGTAGTAGCCCTGATTACGCACCGTAATGACATTGCGATGAAGACTTTATCGCCGGAAGAGCAACAAAACTTACTTAATTTAATGAATAAAATCCAGCATAATCTGGAAAATAATTAACACAGATCAAAAAAAACTTGAAATTCGTTGTGTTTGCAACTAAAATTGCTTGCAAATGCAACCACTTTTGCGCGTTGCATCTCCCATAAACACAAATTAAATAATATCCATTCATGGAGACATTATGCATACGCCTGTTACTGAACTGCGTAAATCCCTGTATCACGAATACACCGTCTATCCACATACCTTTCCGTCTGATCCTGCCCAGTCCAATGGTATCGTTACCATAGTAGGTGGTGGGCCTATTGGTCTGGTTGCTTCGCTTATCCTGGCCAAGCATGGTATCAAGAATATTGTGCTCCTGTCAGAGCAGCAGGTATCTGAGGGCAGCCGTGGCCTGGTCTATACCCGCCGCTCCATGGAAATCCTGAAGGTTGCCGGGGTGGCTGACCGCATTATGGAAAAAGCCCTTTCCTGGACCAGTGGCAATTCTTTTTATAATGGCGAGCGGGTTTTCCGTATGGAGAATCCGGTTGATCCCCAGGATAGCTACCCACCCCTGAACAACTTGCAGCAAAATTACCTGGAAACCTATCTGGTTGAAGAGGCTGCCAAACAGCCGCTGATTGAATTGCGCTGGGGTAACCATTTGACCTCTTGCTCCCAAGATGAGCATGAAGTGACGCTGGTGGTGGATACGCCAGAGGGTGAGTACACTTACAAAACACCATGGTTGATTGCCGCAGACGGTGCCCGTTCTGGTGTGCGCCAAAGCATGAGCCTGACCATGGAAGGCAATAGTTATGAAGGCCGCTTTGTGATTGTAGACATTCGCATTGACCTGCCTTTGCCAACCGAGCGTCTGGCTTATTTTTCACCCGACTGGAACCGTGGCAATACTATTTTGCTGCACAAAGAGCCCGACAATATCTGGCGTTTTGACTATCAATTGCCGGCCCATGTCTCCAATGAAGAGGCGCTGGATCTGCAAAATATTACCCATGCGGTTAATGCCCAGCTTAAAATGATGGGATACGAAGACAAACAATGGAAGCTTGACTGGTATTCGGTGTATTCAGCCCGTGCACTTACCTTGCCCGAATATGTACACAACCGTATCCTGTTTGCGGGTGATTCTGCCCATATGCTGCCCATCTTTGGCGTGCGTGGTGCCAATACCGGTTTTCAGGATGTGATGGATTTATGCTGGAAACTGGTCGCGACCATTAAAGGCTGGGGTTCTTCTTACCTGCTTAATTCGTATACCAATGACCGCGTTGGTGCTGCCATGGAAATTATTGATGAAGCGGGCAAAAGCACCCGTTTCATGGCGCCGCCCACCGATGGTTTCCGTTTGTTGCGTGATGCCACGCTGTCCCTGTCCCTGAAACATGAATTCGTTCGTCCGCTGTTTCACTGGAGAACCTCCCGTGCCCATGTGTACCGTTTTTCTCCGGTTAACAGTATCGGCGATGATAACCAGGAAATGATGCCGGAACTGGAAAATGGGGCACCGATTCCCAATCTGAATCTGTCAGGTAAACAGTATCTTTATGATGAGTTGGGACTGGATTTTAATATTATCTACTTTGGTAACGAAGCCAGCCTGCCCGACTCATTGCAAAAAGAAGTCAATGAACTCAGGAGTCAGGGTGTACCGCTTAATGTCATTGCCCTGTCTTCAGAAAACACGGCTACCATTGGTGCCGATAAAACTTTCAAGGTGGATGCGCAATTGCTCCAGGCCCGGTATGGCGCAAGCGAGGGCCAGATTTATCTGATTCGTCCCGATCATCATATTTGTGGTCGCTGGAAACAATATGTGCCGGGCTCCCTGGAAAATGCGTTCCAGAAATTCATTAAAAAATCTGCCTGATGAGGAATGAAAAATGAGTATTGATGTTCAAAGCCTTGAAAAAGTATACGACAGCCTGTCATTTGCCATTGACAAGTTACCCGAGGAAAAGCGCAACCTGTTTTTGACCAAACTGGTTTTGTTGCTGGGTAACGAGATTGCAGATGCCGACAAAATCTGTCATCTTATTAATGATGCGGCTACATTTGAAAACTAGGCCTTGTTAGTTTTTTGACGGTACTGGGGTAAGACATGAAAGTGTCTTACCCATTCGTATTTGTCGCGTTTCGTTTTTTATTTTAATGTGATTGCGCACCCGAAATACTGAGGCGGGTAGCG
>CAZPNE010000018.1:0-21208 GCA_964588255.1 uncultured Advenella sp.
TCAGGTTCCGGTTCAACGACCGGCTCAGGCTCTGGTTCCACTACTGGTTCTGGCTCTGGTTCCGTAAGCGTCTCTTGCTCTTCATCTTCCTGTGGTGTAATAACATCAGGCATAATTTCCCCTTTGGGGGCCTCGGGAACCGGTTCCTCAAAAATTGAAACAAATACCGGTGATTCTTCAACTTTTGCCGTCGTCGCCGATGCATCCAGGGTGACCAGGAATCCCAAGCCTGCCAGAATGCCCACCGCTGTAACAGCACCTGCCAGGCGAATTGAAAAAGGTACTGTCGGAATCAAGTTTGAAGATTTATACATACTGTTTATTTAAAACGTCGACAATTACACATTACACGGACGATAGATATCTTCAATAGATTAACTTTTCCGAATTACTTTCACCCAAAGAACTTAATAGTAATAATTCTCATTATTAAAATCAACTATGATTATTGCATAAAGTCTTTTATATAAAAAGCAATTTTAATAAAAAATTATAAGCATTTGATTTTTATTAGAAATAAAACTGAAATTACTTAATTTTCTAGCGTTGCTAAAACACAACCTGGTTAAACAAATATTTTAGGCAAAAAAAATACCGCCTTAAGGCGGTATTTTCTGCAGCTATTAAGAATTACTTAGCTGAAACTTCTTTAGCTTGTGGGCCTTTAGGACCATCTGCAACCACGAAAGTAACTTCTTGGTTTTCTTGCAGAGATTTGTAACCTGAACCGATGATGTCGGTGTGGTGTACAAATAAGTCTTTACCGCCTGAAGCGGGTTTGATGAAGCCGAAGCCTTTTTCGTTATTAAACCATTTAACGATGCCAGATTCTGTTGACATTTGAATTTCCTTAAAATTACGGTCTTTATAGACCAAACAAAAACAAGACTATCAAGGAGTAGACAAAAGCACAACGATACTGCATGAGCAAAGAATCTAGCAAAAATCAACGAACTTGAAAATCTTATGTACGTACTATGACGATTATTGAGAACCCTGTCAACAAAAATTTAACTGGCATTTACCCTAATTCGTATAAAAATACATTTAATGAAACTAAAAATGCCTGAAACACAAATCTTCATGACATGTAAAAAGACTGTAATATCAGGCATTTACCCATATATATTAAGGATTTAAGCGCTTACTTCCGACTAAATGAAAATTTTCCATCTTTCATATCTACCAGGATAGTATCTTTTGGACCCAATTCTCCTTCAAGAATTCGTTTTGCAATCGGATTCTCAATGTGTTGTTGAATGGCACGTTTTAATGGTCTCGCACCAAAAACCGGATCAAATCCACTCTCAGCAATTAATGCCAAAGCATCTTCGGATACGTCCAATTCCATTTCCTGCTCCTGCAATCTTTGCGCAAGACGCTTCAACTGAATATTCGCAATGGATGCAATATGCCTGCTATCCAAGGCATGGAATACAACCACTTCATCAATCCGGTTCAGGAATTCCGGACGGAATGCCTGTTTGACATCTTCCCATACTACTTCTTTGATAGCCTCATAAGACTGTCCCACCATACTTTGAATATGATGCGAACCCAAGTTGGAGGTCATGATAATGACCGTATTACGAAAATCAACTGTACGACCCTGACCATCGGTCAGGCGACCATCATCAAGCACTTGCAGCAACACATTAAAAACATCCGGATGCGCTTTTTCAACCTCATCAAGCAAAATCACGCTATAGGGTTTACGACGTACTGCTTCTGTCAGGTAACCACCTTCTTCATAGCCTACATAGCCCGGAGGCGCACCAATCAGGCGGGCAACCGAATGTTTTTCCATGAACTCACTCATGTCAATCCTGACCATATGCTCATCAGAGTCAAACAGAAAACCGGCCAGCGCCTTGGTTAATTCGGTTTTACCCACACCGGTTGGCCCCAGAAACAGGAAAGAACCATAAGGCCGGGAAGGATCAGACAACCCCGCCCTTGAACGGCGGATCGCATCAGCCACCAACGTCACCGCTTCATCCTGGCCAATCACCCGTTTATGTAATTCATCCTCCATGGCCAACAATTTGGCGCGCTCTCCCTGCATCATTTTGGAAACGGGTATGCCGGTAGCACGGGAAACCACCTCGGCAATCTCCTCGACACCTACCTTAGTGCGAAGCAATTTAGGTTTTTCAGTCTGTTCCGCGCCTGCCTCAGCGGCTTTCAAACGACCTTCCAGTTCGGGTAATTTGCTATATTGCAACTCGGCCAGTTTATCGAACTGCCCTTTGCGCTGAAACTCGGCCATTTGCGCCCGTAACCGGTCAATTTCTTCCTTGATGGCTTTGGAGCCCTGCACGGCGGCTTTTTCAGCCTTCCATACTTCTTCGTAATCGTTATACTCACGCTGAAGCTGCTCCATTTCTTCCTCAATCAATTTCAAACGACGACGGGAGGCATCGTCAGTTTCCTTGATCACTGCCTCACGTTCGATTTTCAATTGAATGATACGTCGATCAAGACGATCCATAACTTCAGGTTTTGAGTCGATTTCCATCCGGATGCGGGCAGCTGCCTCATCGATCAGATCAATAGCCTTATCCGGTAAGAAGCGGTCGGTAATATAACGATTGGACAGTTCGGCAGCGGCCACAATGGCTGGATCGGTAATATCAACCCCATGGTGAATTTCATAACGTTCTTGCAAACCGCGCAAAATCGCAATGGTGGATTCAACATCCGGCTCATCAACAATCACTTTCTGGAAACGGCGCTCAAGCGCAGCGTCCTTTTCAATATATTTGCGATACTCATCAAGCGTAGTCGCACCGATGCAATGCAACTCACCACGAGACAAGGCCGGCTTGAGCATATTGCCGGCATCCATCGCGCCTTCTGCCTTACCTGCGCCCACCATGGTATGGATTTCATCAATAAAGACAATATTATTACCATCATCCTGGGCCAGCTCTTTCAGGACAGCTTTAAGGCGCTCTTCAAATTCACCACGATATTTGGCACCTGCCAGCAAGGCGGCCAAGTCCAGTGAAAGAACGCGCTTACCACGCAAGGATTCAGGAACTTCATCATTAACAATACGTTGGGCAAGTCCTTCGACAATGGCCGTTTTACCCACCCCGGGCTCACCAATAAGCACTGGATTGTTTTTGGTTCGACGCTGCAAAATCTGAATTGCCCGACGGATTTCATCATCGCGGCCAATGACTGGGTCCAGCTTACCCTGACGTGCACGATCGGTTAGATCAGTGGTGTACTTTTCAAGGGCCTGACGATTGGACTCACCTTCCTGGTCTGTCAGGGATTCACCGCCACGCACGGCCTCAATCGCCGTTTCAAGTGCTTTTTTCTGCAAGCCGGCTTCACGTAAAATACGACCGGCCGCACTGTTGTCATCGGCCAGCGCCAGCAAAAACAATTCGCTGGCAATAAAAGCATCACCACGCTTTGCTGCCTCTTTGTCGGTTTTATTCAGCAGCCCGTTAAGGTCCCGGCTAATCTGGATATTGGCATCAGCACCCTGGACTTGGGGAATCTCTTTAATTGCTTTATCAAGGGCAGGCAGCACACGATTAACCGCCACGCCGGAACGCGCCAGCAAACTGGCAGAACCGCTATCCGCATCGGCCAGCAAGGCGGACAGGACATGAACAGGTTCTATATAAGGATTATCGTTTCTGGTTGCTATGCTTTGGGCATCAGCCAAAGCCTGCTGGAATTTTGTTGTCAACTTATCAAATCGCATCATTCTTTCCCATAAAAGGTTGAGCGTATCTACTCGGGTTATCTTTGAATACTGTTTATATTGCGTTAGGCCCATTAAATTTCAAGATGTGAAATTTAAATTTTTTCATGACAAGCCTGCTACTTAAGACTTGAGTAACACCCATATTCGCAATAATTCCTACAATTTGCAACATGCCGTTAGCTATCCTGCCAGTGACTAATGACTGTGTCTATGCATTAAGGCTAATCCGGTAAATTCAGATGTTAAAATGATTATTTAGCCACTCACCCAGACAAAATATTTGTTTTTGTCAATTGTGGCGTTCCATTTCGGTTTTCAATGTCTGCTTCTCTTCCTGCCCGCTTTCCCCATCATATTGTGATAGACACCTGTGTCCTTATGTCAAATATATTGCGACACCTGCTTCTGCGCATGGCGCAATCAGGTCATTTTCATCCCGTTTGGGCAGAATACATAGGCGTGGAATGGAGACGCAATGCCAGCCGCATCTGGAACGTTGCCCCCGAAATACTTGATACTGAATGGATAAAAATGCAACACCAGTTTCCGCTGGCTAATATGGGCGATGTAGCTGCCTTTGAGGAAGGTCTGAAACGCAGTGACAAAAAAGACTGGCACGTTATTGCTGCGGCACGTTCCATCCAGCAAAAACACCCCGAAAGCACCATCTGCATCTTAACGCGCAACATCAAGGATTTTCATCGGGCCGAAATCCGGAACCTTGGACTGTACCTATACGATCCAGACCAGTTTCTGGTCATGTGCTGGGAACGCCATCAAGCCCAAATGCAGGCCCTGTTTGAACTAATCCCCCAGGATGCCCTGAAAATAGGCAGGCAGGCCGAACCGTTAGAAACCGTACTCAAACGCGAACGACTGTTTCGATTGAACAAACTGGTTCAGCAGGCGCAAGAACTGCAACTTGATTACGCCCTATAACCGGAGGATGAATGCCGGTAGCATAACAGACCTTCATTTTCCCGATAACATTTGGTTTAAATATTAAGCAGCTTCCAAAAGGATTGCAATGAGCCGATTTACTCAACTTGAAAGTTTTGTCGCTGTGGCAACGTTGGGCACCCTATCAGCCGCAGCCCGACAGGCAAATATTGCCCCTGCCATGATGGGTAGACGCATTGATGCCCTGGAAGAACGGCTGGGCGTAAAATTAATCATCCGCTCAACCCGAAAACTGTCTCTTACTCCGGAAGGACACATTTTTCTGGGGGAGGCACAAAGAATCCTTAAAGACCTGGCGGATACCGAGAGCCTTATTACACAAGGAAAGGTCAAGATTAGCGGCCCTTTGCGAGTTACGGCACCGGCCGGATTCGGGCGCAAACATGTTGCCCCACTCATTCCCGTCTTCTGCGAGCAATATCCTGACGTTAAAGTTTCGCTTGACCTGACCGACCAGGTCGTTGACCTGGTGGAAGAACAATATGATTGCGCCATACGCATTGGTGACCTGGAAAACTCTCAACTCATTGCCATCCGGCTGGCCGAAAACCAACGGGTTGTCGTTGCCTCACCAGAATACCTGAAAATACACGGCACACCGCAACACCCCGATGAACTCCAGCATCATGAGTGCCTGTCATTTGGTACCCAGGGCAATCAACATAAGGGCTGGCTGTTCAAGGAAAACAACCAGATTATTGCCTTCAAACCAAGGGCAAGGCTCTCTTGCTCTGACGGATCGGTATTGCTTGAATGGACCCTAAGCGGTTTTGGTTTATCTTGGCGATCTATGTGGGAAGTACGCAGCGAGATTGAAAAAGGCACATTAGTGACCATATTGGATGCCTACAACACCCCTGCAAACGGCATATATGCCATGCTACCCGACAGAAAGCATTTACCCCAAAGGACCAGAAGTTTCATCGAATTGCTTAAAAACACTTATGCCCAAAGAAAATACTGGGAATAATGTGACGTTAACCTGTAATATTACACCCACAATATTTTCAACATATCTATACAATCCGGCTTTTACAAATTGGAAGAAAACAAAAAGGAAATAACATTCGGTTTTTTTTTAAAATGAATGAATGGCTTAATAAAAAAATTGATATATGCCAATCAATAACAATTTAAATATGTATAACGGCTACAATGTGCATTGCTATCTCAGTTGCTTGAGCATAGCAATAAGGAAAAGATTGGGATGCTCAAACACCTTTTATTAGATAAAGAATCAATTCACTGCTCAACCTGTATGCTAGGACACCTATGTGTTCCTGGTGGCTTGACACCATCTGAAACACACAGACTGACCGAACTGATCAAAGAACGCATACGCATTCCCAAAGGCACGCTATTTTTCAAGGTTGGCGATCCGCTTACGGCCATTTACAGCATTCGTTCGGGTTCCATGAAAACACAACTCGAAAATGAAAGCGGTCATGTGCAAATTACCGGCTTTTTTCTTGCCGGAGAATTACTGGGACTGGATGGATTTAGCGAAGGCACGCATTTATCCAACGCCATTGCCCTGGAAGATACCGAGGTTTGTGTTCTCAGACTAAGTGATCTTGATTCCTTAACCCAGGAAATCCCTGCGCTGCAGCATCAATTCTGGAAAATCCTCAGCAAAGAAATTTCACGTTCACATAACCTGGTACTGTCTTTGGGTGCCATGCGTTCAGAACAGCGGGTTGCCTCTTTTCTGTTGAATTTATCAACAAGATTTACCAATCTGGGTTACTCACCCAATGAATTTATTTTGCGAATGAGCCGGGAGGAAATAGGCAACTACTTGGGGCTTACACTTGAAACGGTAAGTCGCTTGCTTTCGCGCTTTGCCAAAGAAGGATTAATTCGCATCCATCAGCGTCAGGTTCAGCTGTTAAGTAAATCGGGGCTGCATGACCTGATCAAATACGAACAACCTAACAAGATAAAATAAAAAAGCACGAAGAAAGTTTCGTGCTTTTTTACATTACCAGATATTAATAATAAATACTAAAGCTCTTCATCATCCCCAAAAAGCTTATTGTTTCCGCGTGAATTTACCATAAACAAACTTAATATACTGGAAAATGCAGCCATAATCCAGAACAGAAAAAACCCGCCTGCATAGACCCATTCAATACTAACCGGGATATAGCCAAAAATGCTGATATCCGCAGGTTCAACTAACGCAAACACAACACCGCTTAACAGCCCGGCCGCCAAAAACGACGGCCATAAAATCCACATTATGGCACGCATATCACCCTCCGTTGTTATTTGGGTTTTCTTTCTTCCACGTCTGGTCTGGCGTCAAACATGGGGATATCCTTGCCATCTTTACTGACAAAAAGCCCTTGCTTGACGCCATCCAACTTGATTTGCTGATCTACATTCGTTGATAATGCCAGCACAATTGTAATGATGCAACCAATTATTGCCAGTGCAGGCCCGGCCATTAGAATCCATGGCCAAGGCTCCTTGTACCAAGGGTTGACATCAAGATCATCATCATTGTAAGTAGACATATAAATTTCCAGCTTGAATTTAGTTAGGAACGTAGAAGCTTGTTTTCTCTTCCACCTTAAGGTTAACGGCTTCACTTTCCAACGTCTCGACTTTCAGCTGAAGATCGTACAGCCCCGGTTTGACCTCTTCAAGCGGAACCTGAACCACCAGTGGCACCCATTCATTGGCAAACGGCGCAACATTGACCACTGCATTATCAGTATCACCGGCACGAACCTTGGCATTTTCAATATCTGTCCCTTCGGCGGTAATTTCAAGATCAAGCGCATCTTCGGTCATATTGATAATTTGTATACGGTATACGTTTTCAATCAAGCCACCGGGCACTTCACGACCCAATGCCCCGCGATCACGCATAATATCCATACGCAATGGCGTACGCATACCCACAGACACCACAAAGGCGATGATGAAAAATGCCAACAATGTCAGGTAAACATAAACACGGGGTTTGAATAGACGTTTTCTGGCCTGTTTGTTATCGAGGCCTTCCAGCATGCCGTTTTCAGAAGTGTAACGGATAAGACCTTTTGGATAATTCATTTTATCCATAATCTGGTCACAGGCATCAATACAGGCGCCACAGCCAATACACATGTATTGCAAGCCATTACGGATATCAATGCCGGTTGGACAGACCTGTACACAGACGGTACAGTCGATACAGTCGCCGAGACCAAGTTCGTGGTGATCTACTTTACGTGAACGTCCGCCACGAGGTTCACCACGAATTTTGTCATAGGTCACCACAAAGGTATCAGAGTCAACCATTACACTTTGGAAACGCGCATAGGGACACATGTACTTGCAGACCGCTTCGCGCAGGAAACCCGCATTACCCCAGGTTGCCACTGAATAGAAAATGATCCAGAACCATTGCCACGGGCCCAGTTCAAAATTGATAAGATCGGAACCCAATTCTCGGATGGGTGCAAAATAGCCAATAAAAGTGGAACCGGTCCACCAGGCTACGGCGATCCATAAAATATGTTTGGTTGCCTTGATACGAAATTTACGGAACGACATAGGTGCTTCGTCAAGGCGGATACGGGCTACCCGATCACCTTCTACCTTGCGTTCTATCCACATGAAAATTTCGGTATATACCGTTTGTGGACAGGCGTATCCACAGAACAGGCGTCCGGCCAGTGCCGTAAACAGGAACAGGCCGTAAGCTGAAATAATAAGAATGACCGCCATATAAAACACATCTTGCGGCCACAATACCATACCAAAAAGATAAAATTTGCGGGCACCAAGGTCGAACAGAACAGCCTGACGGTCATTCCATTGCAACCATGGCAAACCATAAAAAATAACTTGAGTAAAAAGAACAAGAATGATCCTCCAGCGTGCGAAGATACCGGTTACCGATCGAGGGTAGATTTTCGCCCTGAATTCTTCAATAACCCTACTGCTTTCTTCCTCGCTTAACCCCTCCGAACTTGATATCTGAGTGGGACGCTGGATTTGCGCAGGTTGCCATGCTGGAGCCTGTTCCGAGTTTTTATCTTCGGTACTGTGATCATTACTCATTCTTTCTTCCTTGATTTACTGCTTATTGCGCTGCCGCCTCTTTATTAGAGAGACTCCAGACATACGATGTCAACATACGGATCTGGTCAGGAGTGAGGAGGTTTTTCTGCGCAGGCATAAGACCTTCACGTCCGTTCAGGATAGTATTGACAATGTTGTCTTTGGAACTGCTACTCAGCCAGGTATTGTCTGTCAGGTTAGGAGCCCCGAGTGCTTTGTTGCCTTTAGCGTCAGCACCGTGGCAAGCCACACAAAACTGATTGAAGGTTACTTTCCCTGCTGGCACCAACGTAGCATCATGTGACAACCCTGAAAGCGAACGTACATAGTTGGCGACTTCTTCGGCTTTTGCCTGAGGGATAGCTGCACCCAAAGGCGCCATAATACCGTGACGGCCTTCGGTGATAGTTTGCAGGATTACCTCTGGTTCACCACCATACAACCAGTCGTTATCAGTCAGGTTGGGATAGTTAGGTTGGCCTTTTGCATCTGAACCGTGACATTGTGCGCAGTTATTCAGGAACAACCGTTCTCCAATGACATGAGCTTCAGGGTTTTTCACCAGTTCATTAATAGGCGTTGCAGCAAATTTCTCATAGATAGGTGCAATGGTCTTCAGGTACTCGGCACGTTCCTCTTCCACCTGCTTGGCGGCTGTGTAGCCAACCAGACCTGGATTTGTACCCAATGCCGGATACAGGAACATAACGCCAAGTGCAACAACACACAGACCAATGTACATAATGATCCACCAGCGAGGAATCGGTGTATTCAACTCACCAATTCCATCCCATACGTGACCGGTACTTTCCTCTCCTTTAGGGGCGCCACCTAGCCAGGAACGTTGTGCAAACAACAACCAAAGACAAAATGCGACACCACCCAGTGCAATGATGGAAATCCAGTAACTCCATCCAATGCTCACGAAATCACTCATGATCGATACCCCTTATTCTGATTTCCTTTATCCGATCCTTCATCTGGCAATGCGAACGGCAACCTTGCCGCCTCGTCATTGTCCTTGGCACGGTGCTTTGACCATGCCCACCAGATGATTCCAAAAAACATCAACATTGATATGACGGTGAATACACCATTTAATATAGCCATATCAGTTACCCCCCGGTAGTGACTGCCTGTGTTACAGGTTGGGCAGTTTCTTTGGCGCGTAACGCGTTGATAAAACCAACACCCAGACTTTGCAGGTAAGCAATAACAGCATCTTCCTCTGTTTTGCCGGCAAGTTCTTTATTGGCATTGGCAACCTGCTCTTCGGTATAGGGAACACCCAGAGTACGCAGTGCATTCATACGAGGTTTCAGGTCAACATTGGAAATATCTTTATGTTGCAACCAGCTATATCCTGGCATGTTGGATTCTTTAACCAGGGCACGTGGATCACGCAAGTGAAGCCTGTGCCAGTCATCAGAATAACGGCCGCCAACACGGGCAAGATCAGGACCAGTACGTTTGGAACCCCACAGGAATGGGTGATCGTAAACAGACTCACCCGCAAGGGAGTAATGGCCATAGCGTAACACTTCAGATTGAAGCATACGCACCTGCTGTGAGTGACAGCCTACACAACCTTCCTTGATGTACACATCACGGCCAGCCAATTGCAAGGGAGTATAAGGAGTTACCCCCTCGGCTGGCTGAGTGGTTGAATGCTGGAAGAATAAAGGAACAATTTGCACCAGTCCGGCAAATGAAATCACCAGGATACTGAGGATAATCATTATGCCGATATTCTTCTCGATGGTTTCGTGTGAGAAAAAGCTTTTTGATTTATTAGCCATTAGAGTTCTCCTAATTACACTGTTGCAGGAGCACCAACTGCTGATGCTTGGTGAGAGTCTTCGGAAGAACCAACCGGCACTGCAGGATTAACAGGTTTTTGCCCTTTGATGGTGATAATGACGTTGTACAGCATGACGATCACACCAGCCAGGAAGCAAGCACCACCCGTGAAACGAATGATATAAAGCAGATACTTGGATTTAAGCGCCTGCACAAATGCATAAGTCATGGTGCCATCAGGTTCAACAGCACGCCACATCAAGCCTTCCATTACACCAGCAATCCACATAGAAGCGATGTACAGAACCACACCAATAGTGGCAATCCAGAAGTGAGCCTCTACCAGGGATTTGCTAGCCATGGAATCACGGCCCCACAAACGTGGAATCATATAATACAAACTGCCAAACGTGATCATGGCAACCCAACCCAACGCACCAGAGTGAACGTGAGCAACGGTCCATTCTGTATAGTGAGACAGCGCGTTGACAGAACGGATGGACATCATTGAACCTTCAAAGGTAGACATACCATAGAAGGACAGTGCCACAACCATGAACTTCAGGACTGGGTCTGTTCTAAGTTTATGCCAGGCACCTGACATGGTCATGATACCGTTGATCATACCACCCCATGATGGTGCAAGCAGAATCAGGGAGAATGCCATACCCAAACTTTGGGTCCAATCTGGAAGTGAGGTGTACAGCAAGTGGTGAGGGCCGGCCCACATGTAGGTAAAGGCCAATGACCAGAAGTGAACAATCGACAACCGGTAAGAATACACAGGACGGTTAGCCTGTTTAGGCACAAAGTAGTACATCATGCCAAGGAAACTGGTTGTCAGGAAGAAACCAACCGCATTGTGGCCATACCACCACTGGACCATCGCATCTTGTACGCCCGCATATGCAGAGTAAGACTTGAACCAGCCCCAAGGAATTTCAATATTGTTAAAGATATGCAGAACGGCAATGGTCAGGATATACGAACCAAAGAACCAGTTTGCTACATAAATATGCTTTACCTTGCGCTTGACAATTGTACCGAAGAAAACAATTGCGTAAGAAACCCAGACCAATGTGATCAGGATATCAATAGGCCATTCCAGCTCGGCATACTCTTTACTGGACGTAAAGCCTGCTGGCAAAGAAATGGCAGCACCAACAATAACCAGCTGCCAACCCCAAAAGGTAAAGGCAGCCAGTTTGTCTGAAAACAAACGTGCTTGGCAGGTACGTTGCACGACATAATATGACGTTGCAAACAAACCGCTGCCACCAAAGGCAAAAATTACCGCATTGGTATGTAAGGGACGAAGGCGTCCGTAACTTAACCAATCGACCAAGTTCAGATTGGGCCAGATAAGTTGTGCGGCAATAAAAACACCGACAAACATCCCTACAATCCCCCAGATCACCGTCATAATGGCGAACTGCCGAACTACCTTGTAATTGAAGGTTTCGGCTTCACTAACAGTTGCGTTTTGAGTACGCATAGACCATCCTCTCTAAAAATTACCACTCTATTTTTATGTGATACCGATAAGAATCATGAAACATTTCTACAAATTCGGTTTGACTTGAATCAACAAGACAAGAACCCAGAACAATTTATGCCCATGTCGACACGCATTCTACATGAACTCTTGTTAAAACACGCTTTCGTGTTGCAATACAACAAAGCAAGCTATTTAGCAGCAGCGTTTTTAAGTATGATTTGAGTCATTATCTTCAAGAATGGATTTCCCGTTCTCTTCTGTATCATCAAACTGACCGGAAAACACCGCCCAATACAGTGCAATACCGATACCGATCACAAATAAAAATGAAACTGGAAGCAATAAAAACAAAGATTCCATTTCATTTATCCCTGGACGGCTTTCCCTGCCGTCCAATCAAGGCTAATGATAAAGCCCTGATTATGGAATTTTTTATATAAACGCCATGAGTTCCAGGCCACAGCCAAAGAAGATACCAGCATGGTAATGGCTGCAACCCATGGTGCCACCAGCCCGAACATGGCCAATGGTGCCATGAGAATATGCCACGCCAATGAACCATAAAGATTTTGATTGGCGGTTTTTCGGGTAAGGTTTAATACGAATTCTTGTTGTTCCGGGGTAAAACTGTGATCATTGAGAAAGATTGCTCTCGCGGCAGAAGAAGCCGTAGGAACCGCCATGGACATCGCACAGGGACAGCTCATGACGAATAACGCAACCAATACAGGCAAGGCATGTGCCTTATCGATAAACAGATACCAGACAAGGCCACTGATAATAGCCAGCAATATTTGAATAATAACGAATGCAAAAGCGATTTTATCGGCTTTTGCTGTCATGATGATACGCGCCTGCTCTAATGTGGCAGGGGCACCGATGCTGGAATAGCGGGCAGACTGTTCAGCACAAAACTCCAGATACCGCGCAGTGAGCAAAAATGCCACAAACATGGCAACGGATTCGAAATAAACTTCGCCTTGCTGACTGACGGTAGCAATAACACTGGGAATAAATGCCGTAAGAATGCCTAATGCAACAGGCCAATCCATGTTGACGCGCATTGAATGTGAAGGGGATTTTTTAAAAACACCTTGCCAAATTGGCCATGCGCAATACAGAAGAACAGGCATGGTTAACGCAAAACTGAGCCAGTTCATAATGATGATAGCCGTATCTAGCATTGCCAGACTTTCTGTGCCGATGTAATCACCACGCAGATAGCCAGGAAATGCAAACATCATTACCTGCATCATGACCAGCCATGCAATACCTAAGCTCGCCAGCATGTGTCGGCGTTTTTGCCGCTCATGATCTGGCAGGTCTTTTGGAATTGAAAAAATAGATGCGGCTCTCATATCGTAGGATAGTACTAATTTATTGAGCATGCCGTCTTGATAATTATCAAGACAAAGGCAGATTTATAACAAACACTTGAAATCAAACAACAAATGTCTAATTTTATATGTCAGAATAGCCGGTTATATTTTCAATAACCAGCTATTTGCATTGCATTTTAGGTTTTCGCGTATTTAATTAAATACACCCTGCGATAAATAGCGGTCCCCGCGATCGCAGACAATATAAACAATTGTCGCATTCTGGGTACGTTGCGCAACACGCAAGGCAGCAACCAGCGCACCCGCTGATGATATGCCACCAAAAATACCCTCTTCAGCGGCCACACGACGTGCCATGTTTTCAGCTTCTTCCTGGTCAATCAATTCAAAACTGTCCACCCCTTTCGGGTTGTAAATTTTTGGTTGATATTCTTCTGACCATTTCCGGATACCCGGTATGGATGCGCCCGGGGCAGGTTGAGCCCCCACAATTTCAATAGCCGGATTTTTTGACTTCAGGTAGGAGCCCGTACCCATAATGGTACCGGTTGTTCCCATGGCACTCACAAAGTGCGTGATTTTACCATTGGTTTGCTGCCAGATTTCAGGGCCCGTCCCTTCAATATGTGCCAATGGATTATCGGGGTTGGCAAATTGATCAAGCACCAGACCCTTACCTTCAGACTGCATGCGCAAGGCCAGATCACGGGCATACTCCATGCCCCCCTGCTCTGCCTTGGTCAAGATAAGTTCTGCCCCATATGCTTTCATGGAAGCCCGGCGCTCAAGGGAAAGGTTGTCTGGCATGATGAGGATCATTTTATAACCACGGATAGCCGCCGCCATGGCTAAGGCAATGCCTGTATTACCGCTGGTTGCTTCGATCAGCGTATCACCGGGTTTGATTTGCCCCCTGGCTTGCGCATGTTTGATCATGGACAAAGCAGGACGATCCTTGACAGAACCGGCAGGATTATTTCCTTCAAGCTTGGCCAAAATGACATTCCCCCTGGGATCGCCAAAGGCGCCGGGAATGCGTTGCAACCGCACCAGCGGCGTATTGCCAATGGTGTCTTCAATCGTAGGATAGGTATTATTCATAATAATGAAATCATATACCATTTTTATTTAACCTCACTATTATTTTTCTTTGTAATCCATTTTTTCCTTACCCGGCTTAATCAATTTTGGCTCTGCCGCAGACACCGAACGTTTCTTCCCCATTTTATTCGTGGATTGCACCTGAGACGGCCCATTACCCGCCTGTTTACCAGGCAATACCTCTCCTTTTATTTGCAAACCCGCTTCAAACAGCTTATTAGCCCTTTTATCACCAACTCCTTTCACCCTTAAAGACAAATCCTGCCTGGACAGGAAAGGGCCTGCCCTTTGTCGCTCCCTGATAATATTTTCTGCAGTTTTCAGCCCGATCCCCTTGATTGAAACCAGCTGTTCACGGCTGGCTGAATTAAGATCGACCGCGTATACCGCACTTGACAGAAAAACCGACAGCAAAAGAAAGTATTTTAACCAGCAGGATTTGAATTTTTTCATTCCGTTCATGAACACTCAGTCACTTAACAGACAGGTATCATCCAACATTTTGCGCTTAATGAATAAAAAAATGTATAAAAAAAGCCATCTGTATAAATACGGATGGCTTGAAATAAGGACTTAAAAAACCTAATTGAAAAATTATTATTTTGTGCCCTGACGCCAGGCTTTCACATAACGGCTAACACCGGTTTCAACATCAAGCATATCAGCGGTATAGCCAGCCTGACGCAGGGCAGCAAGATCAGCCTGGGTAAAACTTTGATACCTGCCTTTTAAGTCTTCCGGGAATGGGGTGTAGCGAATCAGGCCAGCCTGAACCAGCTCTTCTAACGATAGGACTGCTTCCCCACGCTCTTCCCTTAATGTATTAACCACCGCCTTGGCAACATCATTAAAAGGCTGGGCACGGCCCGAACCACAGTTGAAGATACCGGATTTTTCAGGGTGATCAAGAAAATACAGATTGACGGCCACCACATCTTCCACCGAGATGAAATCACGGCTTTGCTGCCCATCAGCATAACCATCCCAGCCACCAAACAAACGTACATGACCTTCTTTAAGGAACTGGTTCATGTTATGGAAAGCCACCGATGCCATTCTTCCCTTGTGCTGCTCATGAGGACCATAAACATTAAAATATCTTAAGCCAACCACCTGGGCCGTCAGGTTGTTCATGCGGCTTCGCAATACCTGGTCAAACAGGAATTTAGAATATCCATAAACATTAAGCGGGGCTTCGTTTTTGATATTTTCAGCATACACCGGACCGGCACCATAAACGGCAGCTGATGAAGCATAAATGAACGGAATGGAGCGGGCCTGGGCAAAATTGCACAATTCCAGCGTTACGCGATAATTGTTATCCATCATGAAATGGCCATCACGCTCGGTGGTATCCGAACAGGCCCCCTGATGGATAATGGCTTTTATGTTACCAATATTGCCCGTACTGATCTGCCTGCGAAAATCATCTTTATGGATATAATCAGCAATTTGGCAATCGCGTAAATTAATGAATTTATCGCCATCAGTCAGATCATCAACCGCAACAACACGATTTATACCCTTGCGATTCAGGCCACGTACAATATTACTGCCAATAAATCCGGCTGCCCCGGTTACTACGATCATAACAATTCCTCCGCACTTACTATTGATGTGCCCAATTTGCCCACCACAATACTGCCCGCCTTGTTGGCCCAGTATATTGCCCGTGGCCAATCAAGGCCTGCTGCCCTGGCCACGGCCAATGTTGCCAATACAGTATCTCCCGCACCGGAAACATCAAAAACCTCTTGCGCCAACGCATCCTCATGAAAACGGCCCTGCTCGCTAAACAACGTCATGCCTTGTTCCGAGCGGGTTATCAGCAAGGCTTCCAGCGCATACTCATTGCGCAGTGCCTGTGCCAGTTCATTCAATTTTTCTTCTGAGTCCCAATGACCAACCGCCTGCTGCATTTCAGAACGGTTAGGCGTTACCAGGCTGGCATGACGATAGCGGGCGTAATTATCACCTTTAGGATCAACCAACACCGGAACATTGCACTCAACGGCATGGGCAATCATAGCCTCAACATGAGTTAAAGCCCCCTTGGCGTAATCGGAAAGCACAAGTACATCATGCCGCTCAATCAAAGCCTTGGCTTTTTCATCCAGCATTTGCAAAGCCGAGGCCTGTGGTGGGTATTCAAAATCTATCCGGAGCAATTGCTGCTGCCGCCCCAGCACACGCATTTTCAAAGTGGTATGCAGGCTTTGATCCTGAATGAGAAAAGGGTCAATACCGGCTTCATCGGCCAGATACTGAATTTGCCCGCCGGCTTCATCGGGACCGATTATGCCCAGCAATGAAGCTTTTGCACCCATCGCCACAATATTCCTGGCCACGTTTGCCGCACCACCCAGCCGATCCTCACGACGCGCTACCCGAACGACAGGCACCGGTGCTTCTGGCGAGATTCGATCAACCTCGCCAAACCAGTAACGGTCAAGCATGAGGTCACCAATTACCAGGATTTTTTTCTGTTTAATAATTTCCAGTGGAAATGAATCCATCACATTTCTTCCAGTTTTTTGGGCTGATAGGTTTCCCACATATTGCATCCAGGACATTGCCAATAAAACGCCCTGGCCTCAAAGCCACAAGAGCTACAACTGTAGCGATCAAGTCTTTGCGTATGCTTGTGGATCATTTTGTGTAAAAGCGAGAGTTCCACCTCTGGCAAAATCCTGTCTGGAACCTTGGTTTCTTCTCCATCAGCAACCGCCTTCAATTCAACCTCGAGGAGTTTATCAAGGCCGAGCAAGGAAGGATGCAGGCGCAAGGATTCAGAGGCAAAATGCCATGCTGGCGCAGCGCCCTGTTGTTCTCGCAGCTCGCTAAATACTATTTTAAACAAATCCAGGGAAGGATGATTCAGGTAATGCTGCTTTAATAAATCCAGTCCCGCTTCCGACTGCTGGCTTGCCTTGTAATTGGCAAGCAAATCACCGGCAACCAATCCGGCATATTCAGGCGCATTGACCACCACGCTCTCCAGGAATTTTCTTTCAGCCAGGTTGTCACCCTGCATTTTCATTAATTTTGCCCTGAGCATGGCAATCCGCACGGCTGCAGCACTAAAGCGGCGCTCTCCCTGCTGTTTTAACAATGCCTGATCAGCCCTTTTCAGCTCTTCATTGATATAGTTGATATCTGGCTGTTTGGACTGCAAGGATTGCTGCGCCAACTCGCAATGGTAATGAATAAGCTGCGGAATAGGTTCATCAAGAATTTTATGAAGATGCCTGACAGCGTCAATGGCCTTAGGCCAATCGTGCTCGGCCTCATAGATGCGGATAAGCGCGCGGTTGGCTGGCACGGCATAACTGCTATCAAGCACCGCCTTATAAGCCTCTTCAGCACGATCAAACATGCCCGCCTTGAAGAAATCCTGAGCAAGTTCATGCTGGGCATGATCCCGGTCATTTTTGGGTAAATCCGCCCTTGAAAGCAGGCTTTGATGAACCCTGATGGCCCGTTCTACCTCTCCACGACGACGAAACAGACTTCCAAGGGCAAAATGAAGTTCAATGGTTTCTGTATCAAGTTTGGCCACCTCAACAAAAGCATCAATCGCTTTGTCATGATCTTCATTTAACAGAAAATTAAGCCCCTTGAAATAGGAATCGGGCAATTGTCGTGTTTCGGACATCATTTGCCGCACGTCAACACGCGCGGCTATCCATCCGAGCCCAAATAAAATGGGAATAAGTATCAGCCACCAGGCCTCATAATTCAGCAAGTTGCACTCCTAGCGCTTAATGACTACCATTGAATCAGATGTGTTCATCTACCGATTACCTGCCGTATTTCACTTGACGTCTTTAACAGCATTCATATCTTTTTTAAGACGCGTTATTTCACCTTTAAGCTGGCCTACTTGTCTTGTTTTCCTGATACGCACAAGCGCCATCAACAAATAAGCAAATACTGCACCGAGAAAAAAAGTAACCAGCAGCACAACAATTAGTGGAATATCGGTAACAGCCGTGTCCGAAAAGAACTTAACCGACACGGGCTGGGTATTTTTCAGGGCAAATAACAAGACAACTAAAAATATTACCAGCCGCAGGGCCCAAATAAAATAACGCATTAATCTTCTCCCCTTTTTTAAAAGACACATTGTAATGCGAATTTACCATTTTAAATATGGCATTTATTCATTTCACTGTTTATAGATAAAAAAACTCCGAAGTAAAAACTTCGGAGTTTTTTTATTAAACAATTTTCAAGCCAGCTTAGAAATTAGCTACCTTGACATTGCTCGACCCAAGATCTTCATGAGCTAAAGATTCTGATTTCAACTCATTGACAGCTTTGAATACAGAATCCACACGTTCGCGCAATTCCTTGCCAGCCTTGAAGTGCGGCACCCTTTTACCGGGCACCATTACCTGTTCGCCTGACTTGGGATTACGACCTACCCTTGGAGCACGTAGCGACAGGGAAAAGCTGCCAAAACCACGGATCTCAATGCGCTGACCATTTGCCAAGGCATTGGTAAGTGCATCTAACATGGTTTTAACGGCATACTCCGCATCGCGTGCAGCAAGCTGTGGATAGCTTGCTGCCAGCGCTTCAATCAACTCTGATTTAGTCACTGTTTATTCGTCTTTAGCTTGATCAAGTTTAGCCTTCAACAAGGCACCCAGGTTTGTTGTGCCTGAAGAAGCACTTGAGTCTGTCATGCGCTGCAGTGCATCGGCTGTTTCAGCATTATCACGTGCTTTGATAGACAGCTGTATTGAGCGAGCTTTGCGGTCTACGTTCAGGATCATGGCTTCGATGTTATCGCCTTCTTTCAGAACTGCTGTTGCATCTTCTACACGACCGGCAGAGATTTCTGATGCACGCAGATAACCTTCAACATCCAGAGACAATGTAACAACCGCACCTTTAGGCTCAACAGACTTGATAACGCCAGGAACAACGGCACCTTTATCGTTGGAAGACACGAAGTTATTGAATGGATCGCCTTCCAGCTGTTTGATACCCAGAGAAATACGCTCTTTGTCAGTGTCGATAGCCAGAACAACAGCGTCGATCTCGTCGCCTTTCTTGAAGTTGCGAACCGCTTCTTCACCAGAATCTGTCCATGACAGGTCGGACAAGTGAACCAGACCATCAATACCGCCAGGCAGACCAATGAACACGCCAAAGTCTGTAATTGACTTGATGGCACCATGAACTTTATCGCCACGTTTGAAGTTAATGGCAAAATCTTCCCATGGGTTTGCACGGCACTGTTTCATACCCAGTGAAATACGACGGCGATCTTCGTCGATTTCAAGAACCATGACTTCAACTTCTTCACCCAGGCTGACTACTTTACGTGGGTCAACGTTTTTGTTTGTCCAGTCCATTTCTGAAACGTGAACCAGACCTTCAATGCCGGTTTCAACTTCAACGAAAGCACCGTAATCGGTCAGGTTGGTAACTTTACCAAACAGACGTGTACTTTGTGGGTAACGACGTGCCAGACCAACCCAAGGATCTTCGCCCAGCTGTTTGACGCCCAGTGATACACGGCTTTTTTCTTGATCAAACTTAAGTACCTTGGCTTCGACTTCCTGACCAACAGACAGGACTTCGGATGGGTGACGTACACGACGCCATGCCATATCGGTAATGTGCAACAGACCATCGATACCACCCAAGTCAACGAATGCACCGTAATCGGTAATGTTTTTAACAATACCGGTAACCACTGCGCCTTCCTGCAGGGTTTCGAGCAGTTTTTGACGCTCTTCACCCATGTTCACTTCAAGGACTGAACGACGTGACAGAACAACGTTATTACGTTTACGGTCAAGTTTAATGACCTTGAATTCCATTGTTTTGCCTTCATAAGGCGTTGTATCTTTAACGGGACGCAGGTCAACCAATGAACCGGGCAAGAATGCGCGAATGCCATTAGTCATGACAGTCAGGCCGCCTTTAACTTTACCGGTAATCGTACCGGTAACCATTTCACCGGACTCAAGCGCTTGTTCCAGAGACAGCCATGCTGACAGACGTTTTGCACGGTCACGGGACAGGATGGTGTCGCCGTAGCCGTTTTCGAGTGAGTCAATGGCGACAGAAACGAAATCACCTTCGTTTACTTCAAGTTCGCCCTGATCATTCAGGAATTCTTCCAGGGGGATTAAAGACTCAGATTTTAATCCGGCATTAACAACCACAAAGTTGTGGTCGATGCGTACTACTTCTGCTGAAATCACTTCACCTGATTTCATATCCTGGTTTTTAACACTTGCAGCAAACAGGTCTGCAAAGCTTTCGCCACCAATAGCGTCTTGTAAAGTTACGGATGTCATTAAACTATATCCAACGGCCCTTCGGGCCTGTAAAAAATAAACACACCAGGAAATACAACTTTCCCGGCGGAGTGAATGATATCTTTCATGTGGGTAAAGGTTTGTACCCCATACATGAAAGCCCTCAATATGGCAAAACCACAACAGGATTTGCCAGTGCTATTACTTACCGCACTGCCAATAAACGCTTTATGCGTTTATCTCAGACCAGTAAGCCAATACTTTTGCAACGGATTCCTCGATGGTCAGCGTTGAGGAATCAATGATTTTTGCATCTTCAGCGGGAACCAACGGCGCATGGCTTCTATGCATATCCCGTTCGTCTCGCGCTTTCAGATCTTCCAATAAGGCCACTAGGTTAGCAGAAATTCCTTTCTCGATCAACTGCTTATAACGTCTTTGTGCC
>CAZPNE010000019.1:0-20460 GCA_964588255.1 uncultured Advenella sp.
GAAGGCTTCTGAATAGCATATTAATTGCCGTGCAAATATGGACATATATTTATGCCCTGGCCGCCCTGTTTTCAATCCTGAATATTTTGCTGGACTGGTGTTATAAAAAGCAGGTGGCCACACAGCTTCCCTTAAACGGAATTTTCCAGACGATCAAGCTGGTTGCATCCATTGGGGTGGGTATTTTCATTGTTTCCCTGCTTATTGGCCGTTCACCGGTTATTTTGCTTAGCGGTCTGGGTGCAATGACCGCTGTCCTGATGCTGGTGTTCAAAGATCCAATTCTGGGATTGGTGGCCGGCATACAGTTATCGGCCAATAATATGCTCAAATTGGGTGATTGGCTTGAAATGCCTAAATATAATGCTGATGGCGCGGTGATTGATGTTGGCCTGACGACCGTCAAGGTCAGGAACTGGGACAATACGATCACCACCGTCCCCACTTATGCGCTTATTTCGGATTCGTTCAAGAATTGGCGGGCAATGTCGGAGTCGGGTGGGCGTCGTATCAAGCGGTCTATTAATATCGACGTGACCAGCATCAATTTCATCAGTGAGACTGAAATGAAAAAGCTGGCCAGAAGTCGTTTGCTGGCCAACTATATTCTGGAAAAAAACCGGGAGGTAGAGCGATACAATCAGGAGTATAACTGGGATTTGAGCACCGCCTTGAATGGCCGGCGTTTAACCAATATAGGTACCTTTAGGACCTATCTGGAAATGTTTTTGCGTAACCATGCCAATATTCGCAAAGACATGACGATCATGGTCCGGCAGCTGGCACCCACTGAAGATGGTGTACCCATTGAAATTTATTGTTTTACCAATACAGTGGTGTGGGTTGAATACGAAAGTATCCAGGCTGATATTTTTGATCATATTTTTGCCGTGGTTCCCGAGTTTGGACTGCGTCTGCATCAGTCGCCCAGCGGGCATGATGTTGCCTCGATTGCACGGAATTTGTCCGAAGTCGCAGAAAAGCAAAGTCATTCAGCCTGAAAACAGGGCAACTCACCATCGTGAGGATCGGGCACTTACCTTATAAGTACAGGCAAGAAATAACCCGATTCAATCACGACGTGATGGCCGCGATTTGATCAGGAAAGTGCTCTGCTACAATAGTTCATGATTATTTTTACCCTAAACCAGTAAATTCTTTTTTGTTTTATATAAAAAATACCATGTAGGAGATTAAAAATGGCTATTTCCCGTCGTGATTTAATGAAAGTAGCAGGTGTTTCCGGTTTGGCGGCCCTGGCCCCCGCTTTCGTGCGTGCCCAAGACAAGAAACTGGAAAAAACAGATGTATCAATTGCGGTAGGTGGCCAGGCCCTGGTGTACTATCTGCCCTTGTCGATTGCTGAGATCAATGGCTACTTCAAGGATGAGGGTCTGAATGTGAAAATCGCCGACTTTGCCGGTGGCTCAAAAGCCTTGCAGGCGGTGGTTGGTGGCAGTGCCGATGTGTGCTCCGGTGCATTCGAGCACACCATTAACCTGCAGACCAAGAAACAGTTTTACCGTTCTTTTGTATTACAGGGGCGTGCGCCCATGATTGGTCTGGCGGTGTCTAAAAAGAACATGCCCGATTACCAATCGCCGGCAGACCTGAAAGGCAAAAAAATCGGTGTCACGGCGCCGGGTTCGTCCACCAATATGCTGGTGAGTTTTTTCCTGAAGCAACATGGCCTGAAAGATTCCGATGTGTCTATTATTGGTGTCGGTGCCGGTGCCGGTGCCGTTACGGCCTTGCGTTCAGGGCAGATTGATGCCATCAGTAACGTAGACCCGGTACTAAGTATTCTTGATTTTGCGGGGGATATCCAGATTATTGCCGATACCCGCAGCCTGCAGGTTACCGAAGATATTTTTGGCGGCCCCATGCCTTCAGGCTGCCTGTATGCGTCACAACGCTTTATTGATGAAAATCCCAATACGACCCAGGCTTTGGCCAATGCCATTGTAAGAGCTGACAAATGGATCCAGCAGGCGGGAGTCGATGAAGTCATCAAGGTGGTTCCCGAAAATTACCTGTTGGGCAATCCCGAGGTGTACAAGCTGGCCCTGAGCAAAAGCTTCGAGGGCTTGTCACCCAATGGCCTGATGAATGAGAAAGGACCTGAAACGGCCTTGAAAGCATTGGCCAGTTACATTAAAAACTTCAACGCCGAGGCGCTTGATTTGTCCAATTGCTGGACCAACGATTTTGCTGAAAAAGCCCAAAACGCTTAAATCAATATGTCAGAACCTGCATTATCAATGGATAAAATCACGTGTACCTTTGTGTCACGTGATAATAAAAACGAAAAATATACCGCGCTACGTGACGCCACCTTGCATATCGCACCGGGTGAGTTTGTCTCTGTCGTGGGTCCAACCGGTTGTGGCAAATCAACCCTGCTTAACGTAGGGGCGGGCCTGCTTGAACCTTCGGCAGGCTCGGTCCGGGTGTTTGGTCAACCCTTGAAGGGCATCAATCACCGGGCTGGTTATATGTTTCAGGGTGAGGCACTCATGCCTTGGCGCAGTGCGCTTGAAAACGTGATGGCCGGCCTTGAATTTGCCAATGTCCCCAAAGAACAGGCGCGGGCACAGGCCATGGACTGGCTGCAACGGGTTGGTTTGTCGCATGCCGTCAATAAATATCCCCACCAAATGTCGGGGGGTATGCGTAAACGGGCCATGCTGGCCCAAACCATGATCCGGGATCCGGATATCATCCTCATGGATGAGCCCTTTTCAGCCCTTGATATCCAGACCCGTCAACTGATGGAAAACGAGGTGCTGGAAATCTGGATGAGCCAGCGCAAGGCCGTTTTGTTCATTACCCATGATCTGGATGAGGCGATAGCCATGAGTGACCGGGTGGTTATTCTTTCGGCAGGCCCGGGAACGCATATTATTGGCGAGTTCAAGATTGATTTGCCCCGGCCCCGTGATGTGGCCGAGGTTCGTTCCCATACCCGCTTTACCGAGCTGCACAAGGCAATCTGGGATGTCCTGCGCGAAGAAGTCCTGAAAGGGTATGATCAACAGAAACGGGCCTGATATGTGGAATTCAATTAAACCTAACACGCGCAACTTCCGGTTGTGGCAATTTATTATTCTGGCGTCAATACTGGGTATTTGGTATTTCGCTTCCCTTAACGACAATGTTGCATTTTTCTTTGGGCGGCCTCTTGGTGTGGCAGAGTCCATCTGGAACTGGTTTGTCGTTGACGGAGATATTTACCGTCACTTGGGCGTGACGCTTTCAGAAACATTGCTGGCATTTGTCATCGGTACGGTGTTCGGGATGCTTTTTGGCTTATGGCTGGGGCTTTCCAAAACAGCCAGCCTGGTGCTTGATCCTTACCTGACAGCACTAAACTCCATGCCAAGGGTTATTTTGGCGCCTATTTTTGCCATGTGGTTTGGCCTGGGAATTTGGTCAAAAGTGGCGCTGGCCGTGACGCTGGTGTTTTTTATCGTGTTTTTCAACGTGTACCAGGGCATCAAGGAAGTGAGCCCCACTTTGCTGGATAACGCAAGAATGCTGGGAGCCAACCGCAAACAATTGTTGCGCCATGTCTATTTGCCATCGGCAACCAGTTGGGTGTTTTCCAGCCTGCATGCATCGGTAGGTCTGGCTTTTGTGGGCGCAGTGGTTGGCGAGTACCTGGGTTCGGCAAGTGGGGTCGGTTACCTTATTTTGCAGGCCGAAGGCACTTTTGATATCAATACGGTGGTGGCCGGTATTATTGTGTTAACCGTCTTCGCCTTGGTCCTTGATTTAATGGTCAGCCTTACCGAGAAACATTTCCTGACCTGGAAACCCACGTCGGGCGAAACCGAAAAGCTGTAAGTTTTCAAGCAGACAGATGTTTGTCTGTTGATACGATCCTCCTGTTGCCGGATAACACATGCCGGTAACAGGAGGATTTTTTGTTTGCGTTGTCTTCCCGGTATTTTTTAAGACCGAATAGAGTTCACTGTTCGCAAGATGGGCATATATGGTTAAGATATGATATTCATAAACCACAGTTTAAATAAATAACAATATTTACTTTTTTGTTGGATGAAAATGACAAAACAAATCAGGATTGCGGCTATTCCCGGGGATGGGATTGGCAAGGAAGTCATGCCCGAGGGCTTACGTGTATTGAAAGCGGCACAGGAAAAGTTTGGGCTGGATTTGCACATAGAGGAGTTTGAGTGGGCCAGCTGCGATTATTACGTTCAGCACGGCAAAATGATGCCCGATGACTGGTTTGAAACCCTGCAGCAGTTTGATGCCATTTATTTTGGTGCCGTAGGCTGGCCCGATACCGTGCCAGACCACATTTCCCTATGGGGCTCTTTGCTTAAGTTCCGTCGTGATTTTGACCAGTATGTGAACCTGCGTCCCGTGAAACTGTTGCCCGGTGTGCCGTGCCCGTTGGCCAATCGCCAGCCTGGCGATATTGATTTTCTGGTTGTGCGTGAAAACACCGAAGGCGAATATTCGTCGGTAGGTGGCAAAATGTTTGAAGGCACTGATCGTGAACTGGTGTTGCAGGAGTCGGTTTTTACCCGCAAGGGCGTAGACCGTATTCTGAAATATGCCTTTGAACTGGCGGCCAGGCGCGAACGTAAAAAATTAACGGCTGCCACCAAATCCAATGGCATTTCAATTAGCATGCCTTACTGGGACGAGCGGGTTGCCTTAATGGCGCAAGATTACCCACAGGTACAATGGGACAAACAGCATATCGATATCCTGTCGGCCCGTTTTGTTCTGCAGCCCGACCGCTTTGATGTGGTGGTGGCATCCAATCTGTTTGGCGATATTTTGTCTGACCTCGGGCCGGCATGTACCGGTACGATTGGGCTGGCACCTTCGGCCAACCTGAATCCCGACCGTACCTTCCCGTCCCTGTTCGAGCCGGTGCACGGGTCTGCGCCTGATATTTACGGACAAAACATCGCCAACCCGATTGCCATGATCTGGTCGGGTGCCATGATGCTGGATTTTTTCAGTGAACAGAATGCAGCCTGCGCACAGGCACATGATGCCATTATGGCTGCCATTGAAACCGTGCTGGTGCAGGGACCAAAATCCCGTGACCTGGGTGGTTCTGCCAATACCACCGACATTGGTATGGCCATTGCCGCTCTTATTTAAGCATTGGCAGACAAGGAAACGCAATGAGTAATAAACGGATAGCCATTGGTGCATTGGGCGGCACCATCAGCATGACGGCCAGCCAGTCCGGGGGCGTAACTGCCACCTTGGGTGCCCGGGAGTTGGCCGAAACAGTGCCAGGTATTGCCGGGATGGCCGATCTTAATTTGCAGACCCTGCAAAAACTGCCCAGTGGTTCTATCCGTTTTGAGCATCTTTTCGATTGCCTGGCATGGGCTGAAAAAGAAGTGGAAAAGGGGGCGGCAGGCGTGATTATTACCCAAGGCACTGATACGCTTGAAGAATCCGCTTTCTTTCTGGATCTTTTCTGGCGTCATGCTGAGCCCTTGGTGTTGATGGGGGCCATGCGTTCGCCGGAAACCGCCGGTGCCGATGGTGCTGCCAATTTGCTGGCTTCAGTGGCGGTTGCCTGTCACCCAGCCTCTGCCAACAGGGGGGTGCTGGTTGTCATGAATGATGAAATTCATGAGGCGCGGCATGTACGCAAGACGCATTCAACCCGGCTCAATGCCTTTGAATCACCGGTATTTGGTATGGTGGGGGTGGTGCTTGAAAAGCAGGCGCAATATTTCAGGCCAACTGCTCGCAAGCCACAACTGGCTATCCCGGCCGGTTTCAACCAGAAGGTATTGCTACTTGAACATGCATTAAGTGATAATCCGGATATCCTTTCGCTGGCACTTGAGCATGGTGCTTGTCAGGGGGTAGTGGTTGCCGGCTTGGGTTCGGGCCATGTTTCTGAATCCATGCGCGATGTGCTGGTGGCGGCTGCCCAACAGATACCGGTTATTGTCTGTTCCAGAACTGGGGCGGGTAGTACCACCCAGGCCGTGTATGGTTATAAAGGGGCAGAAATCGACCTGCAGGAAAATGGTATTCTAATGGGACAATGGTTGTGTCCGCGCAAGGCCCGTTTGTTACTTGTGGCAGCGTTGTGGAATAATTGTGGCAGGGAACAAATAAAAACATTGCTTGGCCAATGGGGTTCAAGCCAATAACACCAGGAAAAATATGAGTAACTTCAGCTATTTTCTACTTGCCATTGTATTGGGGGTATTGTTTTTGGGGATTGGACTGATTGCCTGGAAGCTTATCAAGCGAGCCATTGGTATCCCCAAAGAAATTGATAAAGGCGATCTGGATTGATCACCGTTCAGTATTTGCAGGTTGTATCAATGACCGGCGTAAAGGGATTGTGTTAACTGTTTAAAAAAGGTTCAAGCAGGGTTTTGGCCAGTTCAACCTGGTCGGCCCGGACCATCAGGATCTGTTCATTCAGGCTATTGGAGACCGCACCGGGATACATGGAGCTGAATCCGCGTCCTGAAATAAAAAAATGAATGTTATAGGCGGCCATTAGTGAAGCAATGACGGCCGCTTCCGGTTCAGACTTCATTGTATAAACGGGAATCATGTCCATGGCAGTCTCATCGTGTTCCGGTAACAAAAATAGAGTATATTTTTCAATTGTTTAAGTGTATTCTATACGAAATGGCCATCGTGGTTAATAAATTGGCTTTTCTGTTTTTACCTTTCGGAGGTGCAGCATGAAAAAAACCTTTATACTTATCTCCACTTTTGCTGTTTTGGGAGCTGGGCTTTTCGCTACTTCGGCGGGTGCTGCCAGTTTCGAGTATTCCCCTCCCCTGGAAGTAGGGTTCAACAACAATAATAATCATGAGTTGAAATTCCGTGGCTTCGAGCAGGATAAACTGGAAGAAAGAAATTCCCGCATAAGCTGTGTGGGTGCTTGCGATGACCGTAATAAAACCCTGTACTTCCTGCAGCATCAAACCATTGCCAATCTTCCCCTGGTTACGGGCACAACAGAACAGGTAAGCTCGTCCAGTATAGATAACCAATCCGTTACAGTCAGTCATGAAGTCATTAGCAATGAGGCCGTTGACAATAGTTCCCAGTAAGTTCTTACTGGAGGTAACTCATAGGCTGTCTGATGAAGACTAAAGGGAATGCATAAACCTGCTTGCCAGCTTGGCTAGTGCGCAGGTTTTTTGTTTTTCATTGTTGTATATTAGGATGAAACAGAGCGGTCTAGCCTGAGCTTAGTTACGATTAACCCCAGGGTCAACAAGCTCATGCTGATGCAAAATATAATAACGGCTGACAGTAAACCAAAAGCATCGGCCAGCAGCCCAACTGAAACAATGGGTAGAATGGTTCCCAGATAGCCAATAAACAAATAAGTTGAAAAAATGGGACCTCGGTTTTCAGGGGTGCTGAGTTGTCCCACAATGCCAAACGTGGCCAGCAGGATGGCGCCATGGGCAAGCCCGGCCAGGATATCCGACATTACAAATAATAGGGTGGAATGGGTACTCATGGTGAGTCCCAGTGCCAGGCAAGCCAGCAGCAGGAACAGCATGCCAAGGTATAAGGTCCGGTGTAGGGGCAAAGACCTTAGCATGAACTGGGTACAGCCTGATATGAACAGGACCGAAGCAATTGCCGTCCCGCTAATGGCTGGGCCGTTCCATGGAATCATTTTTTCAAGGAAAGAGGGGGCCAGTGAACCATAAAGGCTGAATATGCCAAAAGCGGCAAACGCGGTCATGGAAATAATCAGGAAAAGCGGTTTAAGGGCCGGGTCTGCCGGCATCTCCAATTTGGGCATGAAAGAAGGGTGGCCTGGCTTGCTTTGTATTTCTGGCCTGACAGACCGCAAGCCATAAAGAATAACAATACAGGGTACCAGGACGGTGACATAAGGCGTGACCAGTGGATAGGGCAGAAACTGGGCAATCCAGCCACTAATGAATGGCCCCGAGCCAAATCCCGCTACACTAACCATAGAGGCAATCTGCCCCGATCTGGATTTATGGCTGGCAGGAAGAATCTGGCTCATGCCAAGCATGGCTGAAGTGCTGATCATGCCAGAAGCAATACCTATGGTGACCCGCCCGAGCCCAAGCAGGAATGGGGAAATGGCCAGGGCAGAAATGCTTAGGCCAATAATGGAAAAAACAAGTCCTCCTTTGAGGACGGGTAAAAAACCGTAGTGGGCGGTGACTTTACCCAGAAAAAGCAGGGTAACCAGGACACCCATCATATAGGCAATGAAAATATAGGTGATTTCGCTGGGTAGCAGGTCCCACAGGGCTTGGTAAAACGGATAAAGAGGGCTTGCAAGGGCAGTTCCCATGGTGCCGGCACACAGTGCGGCACCGACCCAGGCAAAGGGTCTCCAGGTGGTTTGCATGTTTACGCGTGAAAAGTGACGAATGCTTCCAGGGGTTCCCGTGTGGTGAGCAATTGGTTGGCCGGATGGGCGGTGTCTTCGTAGCCAAGGGAAATGCCACAGACCAGGGTTTGTTCGGCCGGAATCGCCAGATGTTGCTTGACGATAGCCGGATAATTGACCAGGGCGACTTGCGGACAGGTGTGCAGGCCCAATGCGCGGGCGGCAATCATGATGTTTTGTATGAACATGCCGGTATCCAGCCAACTACCCTGCTCCATATCATTGTCTATCGTAATAAACAAGACAACGGGGGCATCAAAAAACTCAAAATTGCGGGCATGCTGGCGTTGCATTGCCGCTTTGTCGCCTTTCTGGATACCCAGAATATTATATAGCGACCAGCCGTTTTCGCGACGCCGGGCCAGATAGGGCTCACGCCACTCTTTGGGATAGTACTGGTATTCGCACTGGTTGGGTGTGCTGGCATGGAAAGCATCAAGCAGGGCGGCAGACAAGGCATCGCGGGCCTGGCCCGAAACAACATGCACTTTCCAAGGCTGGATATTGCTGCCACTGGGGGCGCGTGATGCGGCTTGTAGCAGTGTGCGCAACAGCTCGGTCGGGATGGCGTCTGGCAGAAAGCCCCGGATACTTTTACGGCTGGTAATTGCCTCTAAGGCTTTATTTTTGGGTAATTGTTCAATCGTGTCCATATATGTAAAAAAGCCTTATATGTAAAAAAACGGACCTGGTCCGTTTTTTTAATGATTATTTGAATTGGTTGGTCTTGTTTTCAATAAAGGCATTTATGCCTTCATTGTGATCCTCCAGTGCAAAAGTAGGATAATGCATTTTTCGCTCAACGCCTAGCCTGAAACAGTGCGAAGGGTAGATTTATTTCTTTAAGACCCTCTTCATGGGGGCAATTTTTGCGTATTGACAGGATTAATCAATTCGGAAAGATTTGGCTTCATCACGAAGCATGAATTTTTGCAGTTTGCCACTGGGTGTTCGCGGTAAATCGCTTCTTATTTCCAATTTTTCGGGGAAATACTGGTTGGCCACTTTTTTCTCTTTTAGATATTGAATCATATCTTCAAAAGAGAAACTGGCGCCTTCTTTCAGGGTCACAAAGGCGCAGGCTCTTTCTCCTAGCCGATCATCGGGGAAGCCCACAATTGCAACCGTGGCAATGGCGGGGTGCTGGTACAGCAGGTTTTCAATTTCAATCACGGGAATGTTTTCTGCACCGCGAATCACAATATCCTTGCTCCGGCCATTGATGCGGATATAGCCCTCCTGGTCCATGAAAGCCAGATCGCCAGAGTCAAACCAGTCGTCTTCGGTCAGTGCGTTAAGTTCTGGTTTTTTGTAATAACCAACACACTGGGAGGCTCCCCGTACCAGCAGACGGCCTGTTTCACCGCGTGGCAATTCATTGTCATTGCCATCGGCAATCTTCAGTTCAATGCCGGGTATAGCTTTGCCGTCACTAATGCTGGATTTTTCCAGCGCCATGGAGGGGGATGTAATAGTGATGGCTCCGTTTTCGGTCATGCCCCAGGCCGAGCATACCGTCAGGTTCATGACTTTATGAGCACGTTCTACCACAATCGGTGGAATGGGGGCACCCGCGCAGCAGAACTTGGTAAATTGCGGGGAACGTGGAGCCCCCTTTTCAGTGGCATTGCACATGTCCAGCACAAACGGGCTGGAGGCCATGCTGAAGGTGACAGCCTCATCCTTGATGATTTGCAAGGCGATATCAGGATCCCAGCTATCCATGACAACCGTGGTTGAATTAAGCATGATGGGCAGCATGGCCAGATAACCATAACCGGTAAGATGGGCCATGGGGGAAGCACCCAGGATAATCTCGCTGTCTTTCACCTCAAGGGCGTCAACGAATCCGTCAAGGGCGGCAAACAGGGTGTTGGAGGTGTGCATGACCGCTTTGGGTTCACCAGTAGTGCCTGATGTGAACATAAGGATAAGAATGTCATCCGGTTTAACGGGGTCGGCAACAAGGGGTTCAGGAGAAGAATCAGCCAGCAGGAGCTTATCAAAACTGTTTTCGCCTTCACCACCAAGTACCACAATATGCTGCAAGGTGTCTATTTTGGGAAGCAGGCCCTGGGCCATTTCTTCATAATTGAAGTTCTTGAATACAGAAGGGACAATAAAGACTTTTGACTCAAGGAACTTGAGCATATAACTTAATTCATGATCTCGAAAAATGGGCATCAAGGGGTTTGCCACTGCGCCAATCCGGGCACACGCCAGGGATAAGGCAATAAATTCCCAGCTATTGGGAATCTGGAAACTGACCACATCTGATCGTTGAATACCCAAACGGATAAGAGATTTGGCAATGCTGTCTATGCGTTCATTCAGCTGGCGATAGGAAAGACGAATGGGGGGACTTTTTTTGCCATCAACGTTATAGGCAACGATTGCGGTTTTATCTGCTTGGGTCTTCAGTGCATGGCTGAAGAAGTGTTCGATTGTCCTGTTTTTCCAGAAGCCGTTTTTTATCATTGTTTCTTTGCGTGCATCAATCAGGGATGTGTCAAATTTCATGATCTGTCTCGTGGGTAGTAGTGGATGAAAGAATTTGATGCTTGATGGATAGATTACCTTATCTATGCATATATGCGAAGATATCTTCACAGGCATATAAGTAAATATATTTCCATAATATTCTTATTATTCTTCCTCATCGAGCACAATTAAAATACTAGTATTTTCCCTTTATTTTGATTTTTTTATCCATTAAATGGGAAATTTTGTTGAACTCGGTCAAGGATTGTGTAATTATAGATCAATAGGTAAATATGTTTACATATATTCTAATCAGGTTGAAGAGGCAATATGGAATTTTCAATTACAGAAGATCAGCGGGTATTGGTGGAAAGTGCAGGCAGGTTTGCGCGTGAAGTGCTGGCCCCTGGCTATCAGCACCGTGATAAAACAGGACGCCTTGAACGGGACATTGTGCGCCAGATGGGTGAGTTGGGCTTGCTGGGCGTGGAAATGCCCGAAGCTTATGGCGGTATGGGAATGGACTGCGTAACCAGCGGTCTGTTGCTTGAGCAGCTTTCCGCTTCGGATTTCAACATGGCTTATGTCAGCTTGCTGGTGTCCTTATGCGGTCAAATCGTAAACCGTTTTGCCGGTGAGTCACTTAAGCAGGAATGGTTGCCAAAAATCATTGCCGGAGAAAAACTGATTGCGATTGCCCTTACCGAGCCTTCAGCCGGTTCAGACGCTGCAGCGTTGCAATTGAAAGCGGTCAAAGAGGGCGATCACTTTGTCCTGACGGGTGAAAAAACCTCCATTTCACTGGCTGACCAGGCCGATGTTGCGGTGGTTTTTGCCCGTACCAACAGTGGTGTCAAAGGTGCCAAAGGGATTAGCGCATTTTTGGTACCCATGGATTTACCCGGTATCACCCGTACCGCTTTTGATGATCTGGGTACACGTTGCGTGGGCCGGGGCTCAATATTTTTTGATGGGGTTAAAGTACCTGCCAGCCATATGCTGGGTGAAGAGGGCAAAGGTTTTACCCAGGTCATGCAGGGGTTTGACTATAGCCGGGCTTTAATCGGGCTGCAGTGTCTTGCCGTGGCGCGTGCCTCTTTGGATGAAACCTGGGAGTATGCCAAAGAGCGTGAAACTTTTGGCAAGCCCATCGTGGAAAACCAGGGGGTCAGTTTTCCATTGGCCGAATATGAAACCTATTACCAGGCGGCCCGCTTGGTTTGCCTTGAAACACTCTGGCTGAAAGACAATGATTTGCCCCATACCTCACAGGCGGCCATGTGTAAATGGTGGGGACCAAAACTGTCTTATGACATTATTTACCAGTGCCTGCTGTTTCATGGACATGGCGGTTATGCCAAAGACTACCCTTATGAACAGCGTTTAAGGGATGTACTGGGCCTGCAAATTGGTGATGGCACCGCGCAAATCATGAAAATGATTATTGCCCGTACAAAAACAGGCCTTAAATTAAGTTAAAACTTAAATTTTTGACATGTTTTGCTGCAAGGTATTGATGTAATGGATAAGGGCCAGGCGGTCATCAAAGGAAATGTTCTTCAGTGCAAGGTCGTAAAACTGATGAATGGGTTCCGCCAGGTTCTTCCAGAGATCTTTTCCTTTGGGACTTAAGGAAACCCTGATGGATCGGCGGTCTTCGGTACTGGGCGTGCGGATGATATAGCCATCACGCTCAAGACGGCCAAGCAGGCCGGTCAGGTTCTGGCGGGTAATCAGCAGATAGCGGGACAGCTCATTCACGCTCATGCCGTTTTCAGCCTTGGGTCTGGACAGGGCACCCAGCACCGACCATTGCTGGGTGGTTACGCCAAACTCTTCCAGCGCCTGGGTGCCTTTGGTATGAAGGGTGTTGGCAGCCTGGAAAAACCGGAAAAAAAGCCGGTTATTGATTTCATAGATTGCTGCTTCTTTGTCTTGATCGGAAGTAGTCATGGTTATTTAAGTGAAGAATGGGTTCATTAAGCGTATAGACTTATTTTAGTGGAGAAACACAATGTTTGGATTAAAAGATAAAGTTGTATTGGTGACCGGTGGCGGCGGCGGTATTGGCAGCGCTATTTGCGAGCGGTTTGGTCAGGCGGGTGCCAAAGTGGCTGTGGTTGATATCAATCAGGAAGCCGGCGATAAAACCGTAGAAAAAATCAAGGCCGCGGGTGGTTTCGCGCAAACCTTCCTGGTAGACCTGACCAATCAGGAATCAGTCATTGAGTGCGTGAACAACATTGAAAGCACGCTGGGGCCCATTGATGTGCTGGTTAACAACGCAGGCTGGGATCGGGCCGGCAATTTCCTGGATACCAATAAGGAGTTGTGGGAAAAAATTGTTGACATCAACTTCTTTGGTGTGTTGTACATGCACCATGCGGTACTCAAAGGCATGTCAGAGCGCGGCAAGGGCCGTGTGGTGAATATTGCTTCTGATGCAGCCCGCGTCGGTTCCAGTGGCGAATCCGTGTACGCCATGTGCAAAGGCGGTTTAATCGCCTTCTCCAAAACCATTGCCCGTGAACTGGCCAGAAAACAGATCAACGTTAACGTGGTGTGCCCTGGCCCAACCGATACGCCTTTGTTTCGTGATTTCTGCGGTGAAGGCGAGTATGGTGAAAAGCTGCGCAATGGCTTGACCCGTGCCATTCCTTTCGGTCGTCTTGGTCAGCCCGAAGACTTGGCGGGTGCCGTGGCTTTCCTGGCTAGCGACGAGGCTTCTTTCATTACCGGACAGGTGATTAGTGTGTCTGGTGGTCTTACCATGGTTGGTTAAAATATTATTTGCTTCAAGTTAAAACAAATTATTCTGGAAGAGGGATTTATCATGTCATACGAAAAAATTCTGTACGAGGTTAATAATGGCACAGCACGTATTACCATTAACCGACCTGAGGTTTATAATGCTTTTGATGCACAAACCTGCGAAGAACTGATTGACGCTTTTAAACGCGCTGAAGTAGATAAAAGCGTAGGCGTGGTTGTATTGACAGGAGCCGGCGACAAGGCATTTTGTACCGGTGGTGACCAATCCGGTAAAGATGGTGATTACGGCGGTCGAGGTGTGATCGGCCTGCCAGTAGAGGAACTGCAAAGCGTTATCCGCGATATCAATAAACCCGTGATTGCCCGTGTTAACGGTTTTGCAGTTGGTGGCGGTAACGTATTGGTAACGGTATGCGATCTGGCTATTGCTTCTGACAAGGCCCAGTTGGGTCAGGTGGGTCCTAAAGTGGGTTCGGTTGATCCCGGCTTTGGTACGGCCTACCTGGCCCGTGTGGTTGGTGAGAAAAGGGCACGCGAGATCTGGTATTTGTGCCGTCGTTATACGGCACAGGAAGCATTGGCAATGGGGCTGGTCAATGCTGTGGTGCCGCATGACCAGTTAGACGAAGAAGTACAGAAATGGTGTGATGAAATCAACGAGAAAAGTCCAACTGCCATTGCCTTGGCAAAACGCTCATTCAACGTGGATAGCGAAATGATCCGTGCCATGTCTTCACTGTCCATGCACGCCCTGAAAATGTATTACGACACCGATGAATCCAAAGAGGGCGGTAACGCTTTCCGTGAAAAACGTAAACCCGAATTCCGTAAATATGTGAAATAAACAGGTTGAACGGGTAGTTTATGAAGCACCACAGCCAAGTCCATTTGCTACCTGGCTGTGGTGTTGCTGATAGATCGTTCTGGCTCCCACGCTCCCGCGTGGGAGCTTTTTTTTCCCGCTTCCATGTTCTTTCGTCTCTCACTTCCACGTGGGAGTGAACTCACTGCCTGCCTGCAGGGTTACAAACCAGAAATAAAAAGTAATGTATTTTATTAAAATAGTTATTTGTTTTCAATAGTTTAGGTGTATCCTGTAAGAACTGGCCGGTAGCAATACAAGCCAGTTTCTCCTGTGTGTTCTTGACAATTAGGGAGGTAAAAATGAAAAAGCTATTACTTATGCTGGCATTGGCCAGTTTGGGTTGTGGATTCGCCAGTGAAAGTGCCCGTGCGGCAGGCCCTCCGGTAAAAGCAATGGATGGTGTGTTGGTCAATGCCGAGGGTATGACTTTATATACGTATGATAAAGACAGGGATATGCCTGGTAAAAGTGTATGTAATGACCAATGTGCCGAAAATTGGCCTCCGCTGCCGGTGGCCGAGGATGGTAGTGCTGAAGGGGATTACAGCATTATTATGCGGGATGATGGCAGCAAGCAATGGGCTTACAGGGGGCAACCTTTGTACCTGTATAAAAAAGATATGAAACAGGGCGACATGATGGGGGATGAGGCCTTGAATGTCTGGCATGTGATTAAACAGTAGTTCTTTTGGCGGGGCTATTGAAATGACCTTTCATTCAAGTGGGACTAACGCCTGTCTTGGGTTTTCAGTTTCAGTAGCCTTGCCATTCTTTTTGGTAAAAGGAGCAGGATGATGAGTGCTGAAAATGGTAACACGATAGAAAAGGCAGAAATCAGACAGGCAATGCAACGCTGGCAGGATGCAATCCAGACAAAGGATGTCAATCAGATCATGTCAAACTATACGCCCGATATCATTGCTTACGATGCCGTTGTGCAATTGCGGTTCAAGGGTAAAGAGGCTTATGGCAAACATTGGCAGGCCTGCCTGGAAATGTGTACCAATGATATGGTGTTTGAGCCTGAAGAGGTGCATATTTCCGTGAGCGGAGAACTGGCGCTGGTTTATTGTTTGATTCGTTGTGGAGAAAAGGATGAAAGTGGAAAGCAAAATGTAGCCTGGATGAGAATGACAACCGGCTATAAAAAAGTGGATGGACAATGGCTGATTGAACATGAGCACTTTTCTGCCCCATTCGATATGGCGTCTTACAAGGCTTTGTTTGATCTTGATCCCGATGACGATCATAAAATCAGGTCAGTGCCTTCTGGCATGAATACGGTCACACCGCATTTGGTGTGTGCCGGTGCCAGTAAGGCGATCGAATTTTATAAAAAAGCGTTTAATGCAAAAGAAATATCCCGTCTGGCTGACTCGGAAGATAAATTGATGCATGCAGAGATCCGCATCGGCGATTCTGTCGTGATGCTAATGGATGAGTATGAACAATGGGGGGCGGTGGGACCTGCAACACTTAAGGGCTCACCGGTTACGGTGCATTTATATGTGGACAATGCCGATGCGATTTATGAGCAATCCATTGCTGCCGGTGCAACACCGGTTATGGCGCTGGATGACACTTTTTGGGGTGATCGCTATGGCGTCATTAAAGACCCGTTTGGGCATAACTGGTCTCTAGCTACGCATATGCGGGATGTGAGTGAGGAGGAGATCCGTGAGGGTGCGAAGGGGTGTGCCTGAAGATTATTTACTTTACTGTTGTTTTGCGATGGGTGGCAACACCCTGGAAATTGCCCCCAACGCCGGTCTGTAACAAGGCTTTGGGGGCAATTCCAAATTTCATAATCCGGTTTTATTTTTTTGCATCCAATGCGGCAGAAATCTGGTCAATATTCTGTTGCATGGATGTCAATCCTGCGCTGCCCAGGATGTACCAGTTGTAGGGGTCGACATAAACCACCTGATTGTTTTTGGCAGCACGGGTTTGTCCGATGATGGATTTTTCCAGTACTTCCTTGCTGGAAGGTTTGTTTGTGTTGCTGCCCGTGGCTGCATGGCGATCAATCACAAACAGCCAGTCGGGGTCGGCCTTGGCAATATCTTCCAGTTTGAAGGGGTGGCGGTCAGTGGTGGAAAGGTCTTTGACTGCGGCATTGGGGGTAAAGCCAAATACGTCATAAATCATGCCAAAGCGGGAACCGGGCCCAAAAGCGCTGGCTTTGTCACCGATGGACAGAATCATCATGGCATTGCCGGCCTTGGCGGATTTGGCCTTCAAGGCGTTTATGGATGCATTCAGTTTACCCATGGCTTCGGCGGCCTGTGTTTCCTTGTCAAAAATCTTGCCCAGGGTGTTCACGTTGCGCTCGATGCTTTTCAGGGGTGCTTTTGTATCAATATTCATGTCCAGGGTTGGGGCAATTTTAAGCACGTCATCAAATTTGTCACTGGAGCGGCCACCCACAAAAATCAGCTCCGGGGCAACGTTGGCAAGCGCCTGGTGATCGGGTTCAAACAGGGTGCCTACCCTGGGTATTTTTTCTTCGTTATAAGCCGCGAGAAACTCAGGAAAGCGCGAGTTGGCCACTGCGCTTGCTTGAATGCCCAATGCTTGCATGTTATCCAGGGTTGGCAAATCAAAAACGGCGGTTTTGGCGGGCCGGGCCTTGACGCTGGCCACGCCTTTGGCATGTTGCACTTTTACTTGCGTATCCTGTGCCAAAGCATGCCCGGTAGTCGTGGCAAAAGTGATGGCTATCGCTGCCTGCAGCAAGGTGAGCCATTTTGTTTTTTGTAACTTGGGCTTCATTTAAGTATCCTTTGTTTGTATAGGGTAAATAAGGGGTAAACATCAGTGGCAAAAAATGCCACCAGCAGGCTGGAGTAAGCCTCCTCCAGACATATAAAAAGAATGGGAACTATTCTCTCTTAAAATTATTTATTTGTAAATGAGAATTGTTTTTATTATTATGTTTTGTGTTTTTTCAGCTATTGGATGCCTGTCCCTGTTGAGAATCCCGCAGTTTTGAAACTATTCTCATCTTCAGTACTCTTATATAAGAGTGAGCAGGGCAAATTCTCTTTTATGCGCATGGCTGGTGCCCGTGCGGTTGGTATCGGCACATCTTTCATTAAATCCTGTAAGCGGTAGAATGAGTGAGTCACACATTGATCTGATGATCTGTGATGAGCGGCGCCGGCTTACCCGCGCGGATGATCTCCAGTCATATACGCGTCATATAAAAGCTATAAATTTCATTAATTATTTAAGGAGTTGTTTTCTCATGACAGGAAATTTATCTGAACATACCCGGCGTCTTTATGCAGACATGATAGACAGTTTTGATGAAGAGCTGGAAATGGAAATGGATGATAATCGCCTGGATGATGTTTTGGGCGAAAAGCCAATAGGCGATGGCATGGACCGGCGGCTTTATTTCCGAGAGTTGCTGCGTTTGCAGGGAGAGCTGATCAAGCTGCAGGATTGGGTGGTTGCACAAAAACTCAAGGTTGTGGTTATTTTTGAAGGGCGTGACGCTGCTGGTAAAGGGGGCGCCATCAAACGCATTACGCAGCGTCTTAACCCCCGTGTTTGTCGGGTAGCGGCCTTGCCTGCACCCAGTGACCGTGAGCAAACCCAGTGGTATTTCCAGCGTTATGTGTCCCATCTTCCCGCAGGTGGTGAAATCGTCCTGTTTGACCGTAGCTGGTATAACCGCGCCGGTGTGGAGCGGGTGATGGGGTTTTGTACCGATGAAGAACTGGAGCAGTTTTTCCGTGATGTGACCGAATTTGAAAAAATGCTGGTGCGTAGCGGTATTGTCCTGATCAAATACTGGTTCTCGATTAGCGACGATGAACAACACCGCCGCTTCCTGATGCGTATGCATGATCCCCTGAAACAATGGAAATTGTCTCCCATGGACCTGGAATCACGCCGTCGTTGGGAGGCTTATACCAAGGCTAAGGAAGAAATGATGGAGCGCACACACATACCCGAGGCGCCGTGGTGGGTGGTTGAGGGGGTGGACAAGAAACGGGCCCGGCTGAATTGCATTACGCATTTACTGTCGCAGATACCATACGGTGAAGTACCACGCGAGCCCATTGAATTGCCCGCACGGGAGCATCATCCTGACTATATCCGGATCCCAACGCCTGCTGAAATGATAGTGCCGGCCATTTATTAATGGCTGTGATGGGTTAAGAAAACCGGTGTTAGTGAACCCGTTTTCTCAAAGAGAAAGCCGCGATTCATAACGTCGGTTTTTTTAAGCTTCTTCTGAGTGGATTCAGAAAGGATTATTTTTTCCAGTACAGTTCAGATCTTGGACCGTAGAGCAGACCATTTGGCTTACTAGCATGCAACAAGCGATGGTTACTTATTTGAGCGATAGAATGGCTCCGGTTTGTGGCGGTTTCTATAATCTGGGTAATGGCAACCTGCAACAACAGAACAAGTGGGTGTGAACTGGAGCTGGATTGTTCCGTGCTGGAGGCAGTGGCGCTTCCTTCCCACAGTTGTTTACCGGTTTTTGCATCGATCAACTTTGCTTGAACCGTAACACGACTGTCACTTTGTATCACTTGGTATGAGGTGCCATAGTCGGTTACGGTCAAATATAAAACGGCATCAGGACCAAATATCTCATTGATTTTGCTTAGGTTCACCAGGTGGGTTTCATCAGGGGCAGTGATTCCATTTGCTTTAAATGTTTCGCTGACAACAGCAACTGGAAATACATAATACCCTGACTCGGCCAATGGTCTGGTAACCTGGGAGAAAACACTATCTGAGGCTAGTACATCAGGGCTTGCATTTGCTGGAGGCAATACCAAGATTGAATGAGGGTTGCTTTCCTTGAATGCGGTATAGTCGTAAGGCTGTTGAACGGCACAACCTGCTGCGGCAGAAGCTAAAACTACCGAGGCTATGGCTTTGGCAATAAATCCCATTGGGTTTCTCATTTTATGGCTGTTGGTTGAGTATTGGATCGCATAGGTGATGCGTCAGCTATTTGTGGGGTGCTGCTAGATTGTTTTTGGCCAGATCTGAGTTTCAGAATAAAGTCTAAATAATGTGCCGACTCGGGGAAAAGGTTTTTTTCTAGTTGAAATTGTGAGATGGCGGCAGATTCTTTGCCGGTTTGCATGTAAAGCATTCCCAATTGAGCATGCATTCCAGGCGGAATACGTTGGTTTTTTTCGTTTGCCTTGGCGATATCCTTTTCAAGTGTCGCTGCCTGTTCGTCAGGAGATGAACTTTTCTCAAAATATTGATAGACCGTTCCTTCATAATTACCCCAGTAATAAGCAGTTTTGGGAGCTGCACAACCTGCCAGGAGGAGTATCGGTACCAATAATGAATAGTGTTTAATTGATATCATGGTCTGTCTTCTATTAGTTGGCTGGGCGCCATGCGCCATGTTCAATTCCTGCTACCAGGTTGTTAACGGCATCGCGTATGGCAAGCTCAAGGACTTTACCGTTCAACGTCGAGTCATAGCCAGATGTGCCGCCAAACCCAACGACTTCCCTGTTGGAGAGGCTGAACTCTCCGGCTCCCAGGGATGAGTAGACAACCTCTGATGTTTGAACGTTCACAATATTCAGGTTTACTTTTGCATAGGCAACCTGTTCTTTACCTCTGCCCAAGATTCCAAATAGTTGTCGGTCACCGGTTGTTTTCCGTCCAAACTCAGTGACGTCCCCAGTCACTACATAGGTGGCGCCCTTCAGGTTTTGTTTTTGGCCTTTTATATTCGCTTCATTTTTGAGTTCTTCCATATTGGCGCGATCAAGCACATTGAAGCGACCCGTTTGTTGCAGATGGGTGATAAGAATGGTTTTTGCCTGATTGCCGAGGCGGTCAACGCCATCAGAGAAAATGCCTTGTTGGTACGTGGAGCGATTGGCGAATTTTCCTATTGAAAGGGCTGAGCGTGGGCCCGCGT
>CAZPNE010000020.1:0-19722 GCA_964588255.1 uncultured Advenella sp.
CATGCCTTGCGTTCGAATCGCTGGATTGGCTGTTATTTCAGGGAGTATCCCATGGGGTGGGGCTGGGTGCCTGGCAATGCAAACAGCATGGCCATGGATTTGCCGTACACACAGACCCCTCCCGATAATTTTTCCGGGATTGATTTCTGGCGCTGGGTAAAGCAAGCCACCCAATGGAATATTAATGGTGGCAGCCAGAATCCGCTGGCCAATTCCCGTGCCGTAGCGGCAAGTTCACGCTGGCAAGGGGGCGGCCTGGCCAATTATGTGGATATTGCCAATGCCGGTCGGCAGTCTTCGGTGGCATTTACGCTTTCCTTAACCCGCAAGAATGCCTGGGGGCATGATTTTACGGTTAACAGCCGCGCACAAACTTTTTTTGAAAGGCCACAGGCACGCGCAGACAGGCGGGTTGAAAAAGCCAACTTCTGGCATCCGTTCTGGCAGGCACGTTTGGTTGATACAGGGCAAAAGGTGCTTGAATGAAACGGACATTGCAAAGCGGTCAGGCCTTGGCCGAAGGTTTGGTGGTCATGCTGGTTTTGTTGCTGTTCTTTGTGGGCATTGGCTGGCTGGGTCGTTTGCTGGATATGGGGCTGCAGGCCTCGCATGCCAGTCATTATGGTGCTTTTCAGCTGGGTCGCGAAATTCCTGACATTAATAAGGCGGAATTGGATACCCGTTTTTTGCTGGGTCCGGAAAAAAACTGGCGTGACAGGCGGGGAAGCTTATTGCTGGACCCTGATGCGATTGTCGTGACGGTAGACCGCAATGAAAAGCTGGATGCCACCATGCAGCCAGGCGTGAACCATGGGCAGGCTTCTTTACTACGCAAGGGCTGGCAAATTGAAGATCCGGGGATAGCCAGGCTGTCGCTAAGCGTGACGCCCGTGTTTACTGCAGCACGCAAGCAAGCCGATTCAAATGTGGCACTTAATTTAGGGCTGGATTATTTTGATCATTTTTCGCTTTCAATCAGGCGGCATACCAGCATCCTGACCGATGCCGGGCATGCGGCAAGTGACAAGGTGGCCCATACTCATACTTCGCTTAGCCGTGAGGGCTGGCAAAATGCGGCAAGCCTATCGTATGAGAGTGGCCGCAAGGTGCAATCTTATGCTCAAAGCGTTGATGCCCCGTGGGACCGGCCACAGCCTGTGTTTGACTGGTTGCAACCATGGCAGGGCAAGTTGCCGGCCCATCATCTGGAGCATTGAATGGCCAGGAAAATAACACGAGTATGGGTATTAATGGCTGCCATGGCATTGGCCATGCCGGTTTTTGCCCAAGAAAGGTTGCAGCAGATTTCCAGCCGGATTTTGCATTCATTAAAGGTGGAACGGGTTGATTTGGCACAGGAAATGAATCTGTTTGGCCAGCCTGCTTTCACCGTTGCCTTTACCCAGACGCCGTCATTGGATAGTTTTATGCGACAGGTTCAGGATGGCAAGACGGTTTTTAATTATACGGATGTGATTGACGGGCATGTTTTTTTACAGGCGGAGTTAGAGAGTGCCTATGCCATGTTGCATCTTATGGCGACATCTGCAAACAGCTTCAGGGGTGAATTAAGTTTAATGGAAAAGCATCCATCAGCTGCTGTAAACCCGTCTGTTTTCAATGAGCGGGTGGCGGCAAGATTTTTACCGTGGATGCCGGCAGGTGCGCAATTATTGATGGATATTGAATTGCCGGGCAGGGAAATGGTGTCTCAACAGCTTTATCTTTTTAAGCAAAGTGTCTTGCAAATACAGCGTGAAATAAATGCCCGCCTCATTGCCAGGCAATGGATATCAAACAGCGAAACTTCCCCGGGTATGGATTTTTGGCATAAAGACAATGAATCGCTTTACGTTTTTGTTTATCAAACAGAGACAGGAACAGGCGTTTATCTGATGAAAAAAATAAGACAGGCAACAAAATGAAAAATAGAAAATGGCTGAATAAAACGGTCTTGATGGTAGGGGTAGCGATATTGGCAGGGTTGTTTGCCGCCTGGGCTGCCCGGGAATATATTCAGGACACAATCACGCAGATAGAACAGCAGGCTCAAGTTAAGACAGTACAAAGGGTGGTGGCCGCTTATGACTTGCCCGAAGGTACCCGGATTGAGGCTGTGCATGTGGCTGTGCGAGATATTCCGGAGCCATGGGTGGTGAGTGGCAGCCTGGTACCGGAAGCATTTATTCAGATAGAGGGGCAGGTCATTACAACGGCGCTTAAAGTCGGGGATCCGGTCTTGTGGGCCAATGTGGCAAAAGCTCAAAATGCACCTTTTTCCGCCAAGATCAATCCTGGAAGAAGGGCAGTTACTATTCCGGTAGATGCCATCAATTCAGTGTCGGGCATGCTGGTGCCTGGTGACTTGATTGACCTTTATGTTTCATTCGAGTATCGCAAGCGGCAAATTACCGCACCCTTATTGCAAGGGGTTTTGGTCATGGCAACCGGCCGGCAAAGTAAAAACGGCTATGCCGAAGGCCTTGAAGAGGGCGGTGTCGATCAGGGTTACTCAACCGTTACGCTGGACACGGCCCCTGAAGAGGCGGCCAAACTGGTGGCTGCCCGTCAGTCTGGCATGATTACGGCCTTGTTAAGAAATCCTGAAGACAATAAGGCGACCCAAAAAGCAGTACGGGGGGATCTGGCCAGCATTTTGGGGATTGCCACACCACCGCCACCTATCCGGAAAAAACCAGCGGTTATCTATGGGGATGACTCACTTAGAAAATTGCCGGGTCTGGTGGTTCCGCCCAACCCCGAAACAGCAGTCAAACGGGATGAGCGAGGGGTATTTGAGTTGCCTGCGCAGGAAGATATTGTCAGTGCCTGGATTAATTCACTGCCCCAGTCTATACCGGCGGCAACCGGGACACAAACGGATTTTGTAGTTGAGTAGTAAACAGGAAGGATGAGGAGTGAAGTTGATGTTGGCAAGAAAAATAAAAGCGATCATGTTGATGATGATCATCGGGTTGTTTGGGGGATTGGGGACGTGGCCGGCTTTAGCAGCGGATGCCCCGGTTCATTTAAGATTGAATATTGGTGATATACGGGTTTTGCCCATTCCCGATATTGCCCGAATTGCGGTTGGGGATAGCAAGGTAGTTAATGCGGTTAGCGATGATGACCGGGAAGTAATTCTGTTTGCCAAAGACCAAGGGCAAACCACGCTGCAAATTTGGGATGTGCATGGAGACCGGAAAATCTTTCAGATTGTTGTGCAGGCGGCGCAAGAGCAGAAGCTGATGCAGGACATCCGGCGTATTCTGGTGCGTATTCCCAAAGTGCGTGCCAGTATAGTGGGTGACAAGGTAATTGTGGAAGGTGACAGCTTAACCGATGCTGATCGTGAGCGGGTAGGCATTTTGGCCAAACATTATCCGCAAATTATTGATATGACCAGCCAGGTGGGGTGGGACCAGATGGTGTTGCTGGATGTGCAAATACTGGAATTGCCACGCAATTATCTGCAAGACATTGGGGTTCGCTGGAATCCTGCCTCGGCCGGTGGGTTAAATGCAGGCATGACCTGGGATGCGGCCTCTTCCAAATTGTTTGAAAGAGTGGGGGAGCAGGTTATGAATGTGCCGTTCCCCATGAGTAATCCGGCCGGGTATTTCGGTGTCAGTGCCGTGCTTTCATCCACCATTCAGGCCATGGCAACCCAGGGTGAAGCGGTTGTTCTGGCGCAACCGCAACTCATGGCACGCAGTGGGGCAACGGCTGAATTTCTGGCTGGCGGTGAGGTTCCCTATTCGGTTACCGATAACAATGGCAATACCCAAACCATTTTCAAACCCTATGGCGTGAGTTTGTATATTACGCCAAGGATAGAAAAAAATGGTACGGTGCGTTCAAAAATAAATGTTGAGGTCAGTTCGGTGGATACGTCCATGGAGCTGGCTGGTGGACCGGCACTCAAGACCCGCCGCACATCCACCGAGTTTAATGTCCAATCGGGAGAAACGCTGGTGCTGGCGGGCTTCATCTCGCGTGACCAGGTTCAAAACAGTGACAAGGTGCCGGGTTTTGGCGATACCCCCATTTTAGGTGCCTTGTTCAAATCCCGTAAGTTCCAGAATAATGAATCGGAACTGGCCATTTTTGTTCGGCCAGTGGTGGTGTCTGCCGATAACAAGGATCTGCAAAAGCGGGTCAAGCGTTCAAAGCTCATTCTAGACAGTACTTTTGAGGCTGGGCCGGTGCTTAATGTGCATGTGCAAGGCGAATCGCAGAAAGACCAATCAGCGTCATTGGAAATACAGGCAAAGACTGAAGACAAGCCTGAAAAACGTAAATGGCATGGTAATGAACTGCAGGCCTCCGTATGGAATCCAGTGCTTGATGCCCCTGTAACCGGTATCCGTTTCAGGAAATCCCGTTAATTCATTGTGCACCGGAAAGGATAAAATCATGCTTAGAATTGAAATGCAGTTTGAAGATGGCAAAAAAGAGACTAGGGATTTGCCATTGCCAATTGATATCGGTCGTCTTGCCGGATGCAGCCTGCGCTTGCGGAGCTGGCGTGTTGCCAAAAAACATGCCCGCCTGGAGGCCAGGGATGCCGGTGTTTTTATTGAAGACCTTGGCGCGATTACCGGTACCATGTTGAATGGCCAACGGATAAGCCGTCACGGGCCTTTGCGGGAAGGCGATGAAATTATTATTGGTCCCTGCATGATGAAAATAAGGCAGATAGGCGGCAGACAGGACAAACAAAGTGGGCAAGATGAGGTTGCTTGTTCCCCTACAACTGTGGTATCCGGGAAATCGGATTCGGCAACAGGGCGGCTTGAAGATGATTTGGCATTCACGCCGCAGCCAACTCAAGGGTTCGGGGCTGCCTCGGACAGATCCCGGCAAGACCTGACACAGCACCTGTATATCCGCCGGCGCCTGCATGGAGCCTTGCTTGAGGCATTGGACTTGCGTCGTAGGGATGTTTCCATGATGAGTGATGAGGCACTTAGGAGCGAGGCAGGCGGGTTGCTTGATGAGATTATCCGAACCGATGAAGATATTCCCGCTGATACTGACAGGCAACATCTTATGCAAGTGGTTCTTGATGAGGCCGTAGGCCTTGGGCCACTGGAGCCTTTGTTGCAAGATGCCAATATTACCGAGATCATGGTAAACCGTCATGATGAGATTTATGTCGAGGAAAATGGCCGTCTGCAACGGCACCATGCCGCGTTCAGTTCGGAGCAGGCAGTGGTGGGGGTGATAGACCGGATTGTGGCGCCAATAGGCCGACGCATTGATGAAAGTTCGCCCATGGTAGATGCCCGGCTGGCCGATGGTTCCCGGGTTAATGCGATTATTCCACCTATTGCCCTTAGAGGTGCGAGTATTACCATCAGGAAGTTTCCCCTGCATCGTCCCGTCATGCAGGATTTATTAAAGCTGGGTTCGCTGGATACCTGCATGAGTCGTTTTCTTGAATCTTGCGTTCGATTGCGAAAAAATATTATTGTGTCGGGGGGTACAGGTTCAGGCAAAACAACGTTGTTGAACATCCTGTCCAATTGTATTCCCACTCATGAAAGGATTGTCACGATTGAAGACGCGGCGGAATTGCGGCTTAACCATGCGCATTTGGTTGCCCTTGAGGCACGCCCGGCCAATCTGGAGGGTAGGGGGCAAGTCCTGATTCGGGACTTGGTGCGCAATGCCCTGCGTATGCGGCCCGACCGGATTGTGGTGGGTGAATGTCGTGGTGCGGAAGCCTTTGACATGCTCGCGGCCATGAATACCGGGCATGAAGGCTCGCTAACCACCTTGCATGCGAATACCCCGCGTGATGCCTTGGCACGGCTTGAAACCATGATTTTAATGGCAGGTATGGATTTACCCCTGGTTGCGGTGCGTGAGCATATTGCCGCCAGTATCGAGTTCATTATTCAGCAAACCCGTCTCTCCAATGGTCGACGGGTGGTTACGTCAATCGTTGAAGTGGGTGGGATGGAAAATGGCGTGATTAAAACACAAGAGATTTTTGCCTTTGAAAGAAAAGGAGGGGGTGTTTTTGCCGGGGCGGGGATTATTCCCGATTGTTTCGAGCGTATGAGACAAGAGGGGGTTGACTTTGATCCTGCGCTGTTCAGCCAGCGCAGTGAAGCCACTTCACATGCTGCGTCTTTCAACGATATGGCCAGTCATTAATATGGGGCCATTTACATGGAAAAGAACATGATTTGGTTTGTGTTGGTGTTGTTTAGTGTTGCTACCGCCATCCTGTTCTGGTTTGCCTTGAAATGGTTTATGGCTGCCCTAAGGCAATATGAGCATGATTTCAAGCACCAGACCCAAAAAAGCATGAGTGATTTTTTTGTGTTTTTTGATCCGGTGCAGCTGTGGACGGTTGCCGTGTTAATGGGGGCGCTAACGGTTATTTTTATCTGGTTTCTATCTAATAGCCTGCCGGTTGCGGTGGCAACGGGTTTGGTGGTGTTGATGGCCCCACGTCATGTGCTGTCTGTGTTAAGAAAGCGTCGTCTCGATCTTTTCGACCGACAGTTACCAGATATGTTGCTGTCCCTGTCCGGGGCGTTGCAGGCCGGTACGGGTGTGCAAAATGCCCTCAAACTTCTGGTTGAAGAAGCCCCCACTCCTTTGCGTCAGGAGATTGGCCTGATGCAGCGGGAGCAACGCCTGGGCTTGTCTTTTGAACAGGCGCTAGACAACCTTGCTCAACGCATGCCATCGGAAGCAACCGGTCTGGTCGTGTCTGTATTGAAGATAGCCACCCAAAGCGGGGGGAACCTGTCCGAGGCACTTGATCGGATATCCCTTACATTACGATCACGCATACAGATTCAGGGGCGCATCAAGGCATTAACTTCTCAAGGGAAAATGCAGGCCTGGGTTATGTCCAGCCTGCCCGTTGGCCTGATGCTGGTACTTAACCTGATTGACCCGGAATCCATGCGGTTTTTATGGGGAACACCCATGGGCTGGGCTGTGCTGGCCATTATTGTGGTGCTTGAAGTGGCCGGTGCGTGGATGATCAGAAAAATCGTGTCAATTGATATTTAGGAGCTGGCATTGAAGTTTTGGTTAAGTATAGGTGCTGCCGGTGTGTGTTTATTCCTGTGCGTGTTTTTATTGCTTAGGCCTGGCATGCAGGGTGCATCATTGCCCATAGGGAATTCACAGCCATGGCTGTTAAAGCTGCTTTGGCCCTGGATAGACCGTGTAGGGAGCTTCGCGCAGCCATTTTTGAGCTGGAAGTACCGGCTTCGAATTGATAAGGAATTACGGCATGCGGGGCTGGACCGCAAACTGAGCAGCATGAATATGAGTGCACTGCAGTTGCTGGCTGGCCTGGCAGGCACTTTGTTGGTGGTATTGGCGGGCATTAGATTATTGTCCTGGTCTTTGGGACTGTCTTTGTTTGTCGCGGTAGTGCCGGGTCTGTTTTGTAGCTGGCTTCCCCGGCATTGGGTGCGTTTGCAGGGCAGGAAAAGGCAACGCCAGATATTAAAGGCCTTTCCTTTCATGCTTGATATGACCACGCTGTGTGTAGAATCCGGGCTTAACCTGCAGGGGGCGCTAATCCAGACCACCAGGCTAAGCCCTGAAGGTCCTTTGCGTCAGGCACTTGGGCATGCCCTTAATGACATGCGTGCCGGTATGCCCCGGCTGGATGCCTTGCGTGTCATGGCAGACCGAACCGGGGTGCAAGCGTTGCGGCAATGGGTATCTGCCATGGCGCAAGCCGATGCATTGGGAATGGGGTTGGGGCCCATATTGCGGGCGCAATCCGATCAGCGAAGATCAGAGCGCTTTCTTCGGGCTGAAAAACTGGCCATGGAAGCGCCGGTTAAAATGCTGTTGCCTTTGGTGTTGTGTATCTTTCCTTGTACCTTTATTGTAATTGCCTTTCCAATAGGCATGAAATTGCTTAATTCAGGTCTGTCTTAATGCGGCTGTATCATGCAAATACTTTTTGGCAGCGCTTCAAAGGGCTGCTTGGCAAGAAAACCTGGCCTGCCAACCAGGCATTGTTGATTCGGCCATGTAACAGCGTACATACGGTTGGCATGCGGTTTCCCATATGCGTGATTTTTCTTGATCGTGATTATCAGGTGCTTAAAGTGTTGCCTTGCCTGAAACCATGGCAATTTGATTATTGTCGCCAGGCATATTGTGTGCTGGAGCTTGCCACTGGCGTTTTGTCTGATGGTGAGCCACTTTGCTTCAAACAGGCTTGCTGTCTGGTTGAGAGGATTTTTTCAACTGATGATAAAAAGGGAGGTAGTGCTCTTGTTTGAGCGCTTGAGCACAGTAGGATTGTGGTCATCAATCATTGGAGATGACATCTTAAATGGTAAAAATGCAAATATATTGTTTTATCTTAAAAAATAAGGCATCTGTTGAAACAATTTTTAACAGCTTTGTCGTAGAATAAATAGTTTATATTGATAGACATCGTTTTATGCTTGGCAATAATAGACGAACCGTTTTGTATGGGTTTATTTTTGGCCAGTGCTGGTTGCCAGGCTGGTTTTTTAATTTATAACTATTTAGCAGGGACAAATAAATGAGCTATAAAGCGCCAATTGCAGATATTTCCTTCAATCTGAATGATATGGGCTTACTGGATGAAGTCTTGCCATTGCCCGGTTTTGAAGATGTTTCTGAAGATGTGGTAGAGGCGGTGCTAGAGGAAAATGCCCGTTTCGTGGAAGAGGTGGTCGCCCCGCTTAATGTGGTTGGAGATCGTGAACATTCGATCTGGAACGATGGGCAGGTAAAAACGCCGCAAGGTTTCAAACAGGCTTTTGATATTTTTTCTGCCGGTGGCTGGCAAGGCTTGCAGCATGATGCTGAACACGGTGGCCAGGGCTTCCCCAAAGTGGTGGCAGCAGCCACCTCTGAAAACCTGAACGCTGCTAACCTGTCTTTTTCTCTATGTCCCCTGCTTACCGATGGTGCGATAGAAGCGATTACCCAGGCCGGTTCCCAAGCGCAAAAAGAAACGTTTATTCCTCCCATGCTTGAAGGGCGCTGGACTGGCACCATGAACCTGACCGAACCACAAGCCGGTTCGGATCTGGCTTTGGTTAATGCCAAAGCAGTGCCACAAGGAGATGACACCTATCGCATTTTCGGCCAAAAGATTTTCATTACCTACGGAGAGCACGATATGGCAGAAAATATCGTGCATTTGGTGTTGGCCCGTACACCCGGTTCGCCGGCAGGTATTAAGGGCATTTCCCTGTTTATTGTGCCTAAGTTCCTGGTTAATGAAGATGGCAGCCTGGGCAAGCGCAATGATGTCTGGTGTGCTTCACTGGAAGAGAAATTGGGGATCAATGCCAGTCCTACTGCGGTGCTGTTGTTTGGTTCAGGCAAGTCGGAAGTGGGCGAAGGTGCTATTGGTTATCTGGTGGGCCAGGAAAACCAGGGCCTTCAGTATATGTTTATCATGATGAATTCCGCCCGTTATAACGTGGGCATTCAGGGCATCGCCGTTTCTGAAAGAGCCTTGCAACAGGCTCAGGAATACGCGCAGGAAAGGGTTCAGAGCAATGCCCTTGAAGGGTCTGCAGGGCCGGTGCCAATTGTGAATCATCCTGATGTTCAACGCATGCTAACCACCATGCGTGGACTTACCGAGGGTGCCCGTGCAGTTGCCTTGTATGCGGCTCGTGCCAATGACCTGTCATTGAATCACCCCGATGAATCCATTCGGGGCAGTAATAAGGCCGTTTATGAGTACCTGGTGCCTATTGTTAAAGGGTTCTCTACCGAAAATGCCGTTGAAGTGGCTTCATTAGGGGTGCAGGTGCATGGGGGGATGGGTTTTATAGAAGAAACCGGTGCTGCCCAGTATTATCGTGATGCCCGTATTTTATCTATCTATGAAGGCACCACGGCAATCCAGGCCAATGATTTTGTGGGCCGCAAAACCTTACGTGACGGGGGAGCCGTTGCCAAGGAGTTTGTTAAAGCCATGCATGAAACCGTTGTTGAACTGGAACAACATGCCGATAGCAGGCAGCTTGCTTTCATTGCCGCCCAGCTGAAAATTGCCACTAAAGCTTATGAGGCAAGCATTGATTACGTGCTTGAAACCGCCAAAAATGGCAATATGCGAGCTGTCTTCATGGGAAGTGTGCCATTCCTGATGTTGTCCGGTTACGTACATGCAGGTTGGCAACTGGCTCGTGCCGCGCTTAAATGCCAGGGTCGTCATGACGCTTTTTACACTCAAAAGCAGGCGACAGCTGTTTTTTATGCCGCGCATTTACTGCCTCGCGTGTCTGCTTTGTCGGCAGCCGTATTGGCCGGAGATCTGGCCCAGGACAGTCTGGCTTATTTGAAAACTGTTTAACAGGATCGTTTTACCGGCTTTTTTTAGCCTGAAGAATTAGCTGTTGCGATCAATGAAACCGCTTACTCCTTTTTAGGGGTAAGCGGTTTTTTTGTTGTGTTTGCGCCAAGGATAAAATAAGCACTTGCTAAAAACACTGTATAAATATACAGTATTACTTATCGCAGGCATAGCTGCGATATCCCAGGTTAGGGTCCTGGTACTTCTGCCGGATGTGGTTATCGCCATATCCGGCAGTTCCGAATTTTCAGGAGGTTATAAATGCAAGCAGGTAAACTTTCTTCATCGGGTTCAATCAACCGTCATATGGCCAACGATATTTCCTGGTCTCCGTATGATCAAACATATGCCATGTTAAACAATCCAAAACTTCGTTGCCATTCGCGCAAAAATCAATTGACTGCAGGTCAAATGTTTCTGGATGTCTGTGCTGCCCTGGTGTGGGCGGTTACCATACCGCTTGTGCTGTTCCTGGGTATCATGGCAGGTTATTAAAAACATAACTGGTTATTTGTGGCTCTGTTGTACTTACGTGTTGTTAATAATAATTGGCATCTTCTGATGCCAATGTCTGCTACAGGTAAATAATTTTCGAACCGTCGATTCTGAAGACTTTCTTCCGTATTAGATCTTTAAGGATATTGTCAACTTCAGTGTCAGGTATTCCTCCTTGAAACTGAAACATAGCTCGAACAAAGTTTTTCATGGAGCTCTCTTTGGACGGTCTACTTTTTAACACTCGCTCTTGAACACTCGACATGACTTGAGCTTTTGTTGGGCTTGCTGACTCTTTTACTTGGGTTTTGGGCTTTTCCTTCTCCATCGCTTGCACAGATGTCTGAATTAAATATTGTGCCAACTTCATTTTCTCAAGTTGAGTCAGGTTTTCACATGCTAATTTAACTACTTCGTAACTCATTTGCTCACCTCATAAGAAAGCATTGATAATTTAAGATTGCACAGCTTCTCTTAGCCAGCGATCTTCCTCACCATAGCTTTTATCTTGCATCCATATATACCATGCTAGATAACGGCTAAGGTAGGCAGTACCAACTCCACGAAAACGATCTAACCATTCCTTCCAAAGACTTATAAATCCGTTTACATGTTGGATGTGATACACACCATCTATAACTCGACCATCTTGGGCTATGATTCGCTTATGATCGAGGTTTACATTCAGCTCTTTTACGATACTTTTGTATGAAAGGTTGCCGTCTGTACATAGACAGCAACCCTCTGTTAGTAAAGGCGATATTGCGTTCGATAGATTTTCTTTAGTGTTCTTTTTCATAACCTCATAAGAGAATCTATCTCCTCGTTGATATGATATCAGAATAGGCACTAACGGAGCTTTACCACCACCACGTTTACGAGGCTCTCTTGGCATTACTCTCTTACCTTTGAAGCTTTCTGGCAAAAACGCTTCATCAGCTTCAATGATCCCCGTAAAACTTGTAGGTTTGTTTTTGTCGGGCATTTGTAAAAAGCGGTGCCTCCAGAAAAATGCTGTCCTAAGATTAATATTTAAAACCTTTGCTATTTTTCTCAGAGCTACGCCTTCCCACATCATTGAAATGTATTCCAACCACTTATCTTCTTTTCGCATTCGATACAGGGGTGTTTCTGTTAGAGAGCAAAAGGTCTTGCTACAACTTTTGCATTTGTATCGTTGGATGCCTTTTGCTGTTACACCGTGCTTTATGAACTCCAACTCATTACAGTGAGGGCACTCAGAGACACAATCTTCACGATCTGCGATTACTTTACCTACCACATCTGAGTCGAGCTTTAGCTTAACTGTGTTATTCAGTCGCTTAGTATCTACATAGCTAAGAGAGGGGATAGCCTGTAGAATTACATCTAACTCAATGTTTTTCATTAGAAATGCCCTTAGTACAAGTTTTAACCGCATAACCAATTATAGTCAAACAACACAGAAGTACAACAGAGCCTTATTTGTACAGTTATTTGTACAGTATAGCGTATTTGGCTTCTATCAAGCGTCCAGATTTTAGGGTGCAGGCGTCATATCATTGGTACAAAGATACCGTCATATGTTGTACAAATATCACTTTTTATCGGGCATGAACCCACTTTAAACGGCTCAAGCATAAGAAAATACTGGCTTTTATCTGTTTTAGGCTTTATAATTTTCTGCTTTATTGTATTCATCCTCTGGCGGCTTTGCAGGTAAAGGGTTACTTGCAAGTACGGCATAAAAACAAATGCTTTGTATCAGTTTTTAGTCGTGAATGATGATTTAAGGAGTTCTTATGAACCTTATCGAACAACTCGAGAAAGAAGAGATTGATCGCTTGACCGGCGGCGAACCTGTTGTTGAATTTCAACCTGGCGACACTGTTATTGTTAACGTAAACGTTGTTGAAGGTACACGTAAACGTGTGCAGGCTTACGAAGGCGTTGTTATTGCCAAGCGTAACCGTGGTCTGAACTCAGCTTTCACCGTACGTAAAATTTCTTCTGGTGAAGCCGTAGAACGTACATTCCAGTTGTATGCGCCCACCATCGCTTCAATCGTTGTAAAACGTCGTGGTGATGTACGCCGTGCCAAACTGTACTACTTGCGCAACCGTTCAGGTAAAGCTGCTCGTATTAAAGAAAAACTGGTTCGTAAAACAGTGGCAGCATAATTTCATACTTTTTATGAAATTCAGTTGTCCCTGAAGAAGAAAGCACCTATAGTTTATAGGTGCTTTTTTTATTTCTTAGGGATTTATATTTGTCAAAAGAAATTCTCAGGCTTAGACAAAAAATAATACTGCCTTTCGACCCGCTTATTCAGCCTTGGACACCTGCCAGCGAAAACCTGTCTCCGGTGCCAGGTTCTTTATTGACTACCGATTTATTCCATAAGGCATTTGATCACCGTTTCGTTTGGCAGGCTGAGACCTTGCTGCATGACTGGAATGATGCCAAATTCATAGAACACCAAACCTATATTGATGCCGCCGTCCTGTTGCCACTGGTTTATGTCAATAATGAAATCCAAGTGATTTTAACCCGGCGTTCTTCCAAGCTTAAAAATCATGCCGGGCAAATCAGTTTTCCAGGGGGCAGGGTGGAAGAAAGCGATCAATCTGCCAAAGTTGCCGCCTTGCGTGAAACAGAAGAAGAAATTGGGATTCGGGCTTCTTATATTGAGGTGGTAGGCCAGTTGCCAGACCTGTTTACCGGTACGGGTTTTCTAATGAAACCGTATGTAGGCTGGGTGAATGAGGGTTTTTCAATACAGACAGACAGCAACGAGGTGGAAGAGGTTTTTTATGTGCCACTGTCTTTCTTAATGGATCCGCGCAACCATCGTCTGCATAATGCAAAATTGCCCGACGGGACGGTGCGCTATTATTTTTCAATGCCCTGGAATTCCTATTTTATATGGGGGGCAACCGCATCGGTAATTAGAAATCTTTATCATCGTTTGCACCAAGCGGCTCTTTAAACCGGTATTGAAAGCCGCCCGGTTTTATTCAGCATAGGCCGAATAAATTAATACCGTGTAGCACTCTGGTTTTCAAGCAGGATTCGTTCATAAAGTTCATGCCGTTTTGGGCTTATTATTCCCTGCTTTAGTGCGCCCAGTACCCCACATCCCGGTTCATGCAAATGGGTGCAGTTGTAAAATCGACACGACTCAATATGTTCCTTGAACTCAGGAAAGCCATTAGCCACATCAGTTTGCGTTAAATGGTAAAGGCCAAATGCCTGAAATCCCGGAGAGTCTATCAGGCAACCAGTCTGGTTGGGCAAGTGATACAGGCGGGTACTTGTCGTTGTGTGTTTGCCTGTGCCTAATGCTACAGAGTGTTCTTGGGTATGGGCCCGGGCGTGCGGAATAAGCACATTTAAAATACTGGATTTACCCATCCCGCTTTGCCCAAGCAGCAGGCTGGTTTTATCTTTCAGTAATGGCAGCAGATCCTGTTTTAACTGTTCAGGTTCATAAATGCTGCCTGAGATAATGGGAACACCCAGTTTGCGGTAAATTTCAAGGGACTCCTGCGCGCGAGCCAGGCCGCTGGTCAGGTCGGATTTATTAAGCAGGATAATCGGGCTGATGTTAGCGCTCCAGGCGCCGGTTAAGGCACGACCGGTAAGGTCTTCAGAAAAAACCGGTTCAGTGGCCACTACAATCAGTAACTGGTCTACATTGGCGGCAAATTGCTTGGAACGCATTTCATCCGAGCGGTAGAGCAGGTTTTGCCGTTCCAGTGTTTCTTCAATACTGCCTTCGTCCTCTCCTTGTGGCTGTATGCGAACAAAGTCGCCAACGCAAATGCCGGTTTTTTTACCCCGGGTGTAGCATTGCCGGGTTTGTCTATTTTCCAGTTCAACAATGTAATGCCTGCCGTGTGCTGAAATAACGCGTCCTTTCATGTCTTACGCCTTTGAGCCGGTTAGGAGATGCTGGATACGTACAGATGCCGGCGGGTGGCTGTCATAAAACGCGGAATGTATCGGGTCTGGCGTAAGGGTTGCGGCATTGTCGTCATAAAGTTTGACCAGTGCTGAAACCAGTGAGTGGGCATCGGCCTGTTGGCTGGCATACTGATCGGCCTGGAATTCGTCTTTGCGGGAAAACCAGCTTGCCAGTGGTGACAGCAGGAAAGTAAATACCGGTACGGCCATGAAAAACAGCAGGAGTGCCAGCGCATCATTGCTGCGTTCCAGTGATGGCATTACACCCAAGCCCTCGTAGAACCAAAGGGTATTTTTAACATAGCCCAGCAAGGCAAAAAACACCAGGGCAATAAAGAAGCTGCCGGCCATCCGCTTGATAATGTGTTTGTGCTTGAAGTGACCCAGTTCATGGGCAAGGACAGCTTCAATTTCAGCGCCGTTCAGTTTGTTCAGCAAGGTGTCGAAAAATACAATGCGCCGTGATTTGCCAAAGCCGGTAAAGTAAGCATTGCCATGGGCGGAGCGTTTTGATCCGTCCATCACAAACAAACCGTTCAGGGTAAAGCCGCAACGTGTAGCCAGTTTATTGATGCGTTTTGCCAGTTCAGGATTGTCAAGTGGCGTGAATTTATTGAATAGCGGTGCGATAAAAGTGGGGTACAAATACAGGATCAGTACATTGAATCCGACCCAAAGCGCCCAGGCCCAGAGCCACCAGGCATTGCCCGCTTCAGCCATGAGCCATAAAATGGCGGCCATTAAGGGCAGGCCAAGCATTAGGCTGATGACAATTCCCTTGATGGCGTCGCTAATGAATAATTTAAGGGTCATGCGATTGAAACCGTATTTGGCTTCAAGCTTGAATTGACGCCATAAACTGAAGGGCAGGTGTAGCAGCCCGGTAATAATGCTAACCGAAGCAAGCAAGGTCAGTTGACGCCACATGTCGGTTGAAAACTGCTGTTGCAGGAACAGATCCATCAGGTGCAAACCACCTAACAGGGTAAAGCCGACCAGGATCATTGCATCGCAGATCCACTCTGTTATCCCCAGTCTCATGCGTTCAATCGTATAATCAGCTGCCCGCTGGTGGCTACGCAGGCTTATTTTTTCAGAGAATTCTGCCGGTACCGCATCGCGGTGTTGACTGACATAACGTATTTGACGGCTTGAAAGCCATAGCTTGACGATGGTTTCAAGGCCAAGAAACAAGATAAATAAGAATGTAAACAGCGTGGTTGTCATATGTTAATGATTGCTCTGTGCGAAAATAATGAAACTCAGTATTAAGGATAATGAAAATGGCAGTTAATGATTTACGTCTGGTTTGGTTGGATATGGAAATGAGCGGTCTGGATCCTGAAAAAGAAAAAATTCTGGAAATAGCCGTTGTTGTGACCGAACCGGATCTTACTATTGTGGCTGAAGGGCCTGTTTTGGTCGTCCATCAACCTGATAGTGTATTAGATGCCATGGATAAATGGAATACATCTACGCATGGTAAAAGTGGATTAATTCAAAAAGTTAAAGATTCCACTTTAACAGAAGAGCAAGCGGAAGATATTTTGATTGAATTCCTGTCTCAATATGTCCCTAAAGGTGCTTCGCCGCTATGTGGGAATACCATTAGCCAGGATCGCCGTTTCATGTTCAAGTACATGCCCCGTTTTGAACAGTATTTTCATTATCGCAACCTGGACGTCAGCACGTTTAAAGAGCTTTCCCGCCGCTGGAAACCCGAAGTTTACAAAGGTTTCGCCAAGAAAAGCAAGCATGAGGCGCTGGCGGATATTCATGAGTCAATTGAGGAAATGAAGCACTATCGGGAACACTTTATTAAATTGTAAACGTATCAGGGTGTTGGCGAAAAGATGAATACATTAATCGGGCAGGCGGTTCCACCGGGAATAGCCGGTATTGGTACAGACTTGATCTACATTCAACGGATACAGGCGTCTTATGACCGTTTTGGCATGCGTTTTGCTAAACGTATTCTAGGGCCTGAAGAAATTATCAAGTTTGAGGGGCGCTATCGGCGCGATGCGGCCCGGGGTATCCGTTTTCTGGCTACGCGTTTTGCCGCCAAAGAAGCTTTTTCCAAGGCAATCGGGCTTGGTATGCGCATGCCCATGTATTGGTCTGGTATGCAAACCTTGAATGCAATCAGCGGCAAACCCATGGTAGTACTGGCTGAACCGCTTAAAACCTGGTATGAAGAACGGTTCGGTGCAGCACATGTTTCTGTTACCGACGAATCTGATCTGGCCATGGCATTTGTCCTGGTTGAATCTAAAAAAGGACAATAATATGCAGTCATTGGCAGTGCCAGCCTTACCGCCTGGGCCAGTTATGGTTGATGTACAGGGCACGCAGCTTACCAACCGCGAAAAAGAACGCTTGCGGCATCCTTTGGTGGGGGCGGTTATTTTGTTTGCCCGCAATTATGAAAGCCCAGAGCAGCTACAGGCGCTTACACGGGATATCCATGACACCCGGAATGCCCCCCTGTTAATTGCGGTTGACCACGAAGGTGGTCGGGTTCAGCGTTTTAAAACCAACGGTTTTACGCATTTACCCAGCATGCGGGAATTAGGTCAATATTGGGAACAAAGTCCGCAGCAGGCCGTTCGTGCCGCTACTGAGCTGGCTTATGTCATTGCGGCCGAGTTGCGTGCCTGTGGCGTTGATTTTACTTTTGCGCCGGTACTTGATCTGGACTATGGAGTAAGCCAGGTGATTGGCAGCCGTTCTTTTCACCGTGATCCCAAGGTGGTGACCACACTGGCACGCGCCATTATTCAGGGGCTTTCCTTGGCGGGTATGGCCGCCTGTGGCAAACATTTTCCGGGGCATGGTTTTGTTGAGGCCGATTCCCACCTGGCCATTCCGGTTGATGAGCGCTCCCTGGATGAAATTCTCAATGAAGATGCCATGCCTTATCAGTGGCTGGGTGATAGGGTGCTGCCCGCCGTTATGCCTGCTCATGTTATTTATCCCAAGGTAGATCATTCTCCGGCCGGATTTTCCCGTAAATGGGTACAGGACATCCTGCGTCAGCAACTTGCCTATAATGGGGTAGTGTTCTCTGATGATCTCACCATGGAAGGCGCCTCGGTGGCCGGTGATATTGCGGCACGTGCACAGGCTGCCTTGCTGGCCGGATGCGATATGGTGCTGGTTTGCAACCGTCCTGATCTGGCCGATGATTTACTGGAGCGGCTTGAATTTTCGATCTCCAGCCAGTCCATCGAACGGATTCAGCACTTGATGCCTAAGACGCCTTTCATGAATTGGGAAGCCTTGCAATTAAATAAGCGGTACCAAGATGCCCGAGCCTTTCGATATAAAATCGTTTCTGAATGACCTGCCTCATTTGCCGGGTGTCTACAGGCACCTGGATGAAAATGATGTGGTGCTTTATGTGGGCAAGGCGCGTGACCTGAAAAAAAGGGTTTCTTCCTATTTTCAGAAAACGCCGTCCAGTCCGCGTATTGCGCATATGGTGGCTCGCGTGGTGCGCCTGGAAGTTACCGTTACACGGTCAGAGGCCGAGGCCCTGATTCTTGAAAATAATCTCATCAAGACGTTACGGCCACGCTATAACATCCTGTTCAGGGATGACAAGTCCTATCCTTATTTAATGATCAGCGATCATCTGTTTCCGCGGATTGTGTACTATCGTGGCAGCACTAGCAAGAAAGGACGTTTTTTCGGGCCTTATCCAAACTCTTGGGCAGTGCGGGAAACCATTCAGATACTGCAAAAAGTGTTCCGCTTGCGCACCTGTGAAGATACGGTATTTGCCAATCGTTCACGTCCCTGTTTATTGCACCAGATTGGACGCTGTTCAGCGCCTTGTGTGAAAGCCCTTTCCGAAGAGGCATATCGGCAGGATGTAGAAAGGGCGGTCCGTTTTCTGGATGGTCAGGCCAATGATGTCATTGAGGATATTGAAAAACGCATGATGGCGGCTTCCGATAATCTTCAGTTTGAGCAGGCGGCCGTCTTGCGGGACCAGATGCATGCCCTGGCCACTGTTTTGCATCAGCAATCCATGGAAGAGGCGGGCGGCGGCGATGTCGATATTATTGCGGTGGAAATGTTGGGCGGCAAGGTATGTGTCAATTTGGCCATGGTGCGTGGTGGACGTCATCTTGGTGACAAGGCTTTCTTCCCGGTCCAGACCGATGGTGATACGCCTGCTGATATATTAAATGTCTTTGTGGCCCAGCATTATCTTGAGAACGTAATGCCTGCGATGTTGGTTTGCTCTCACCCTTTGGCGGAGCCTGAGCTGCTGGATATGCTTAATGAACATGCCGGTGGCAAGGTGAAGGTCCGTTTGCTGACGCGTGTGCAGGGCGTTAAAAAAGCCTGGCTTGAGCAAGCTACGAAAAATGCCCAGTTGGCGCTGTCCCGTGTACTGTCCGAGTCTACGGCAAAGGCGGCACGTACGTTGGCGCTGGCTGAATTGCTTGGGCTGGATACCGATGAAAATGCCCTGGATGAAATGCGTATTGAATGTTTCGACATTAGCCATACGGCAGGAGAGGCGACTCAGGCTTCCTGTGTGGTTTATCTTCATCATGACATGCAACCATCGCATTATCGTCGTTACAATATTGCTGGTATTACCCCGGGTGATGACTATGCCGCCATGCGCCAGGTGCTTAACCGCCGGTTTTCCAGGGTCGCTGATACAGAATCGCCCATGCCCCACGTGGTATTAATTGATGGTGGCAAGGGGCAGGTTGAAATTGCCCGCCAGGTATTTGAAGAGTTGGGTCTGGATACCAGCGTAATTGTTGGCGTGGCCAAGGGAGAAGGACGTAAACTGGGGCTTGAGACCCTGGTGTTTACCGATGATCGTGCACCGGTGGCGCTGGGTCTGGGATCCCCGGCCCTGATGCTGGTGGCCCAGGTGCGTGATGAGGCGCACCGCTTTGCCATTACCGGCA
>CAZPNE010000021.1:0-19479 GCA_964588255.1 uncultured Advenella sp.
TAAGGGTGCGGCTCAGGCGGTTTCTTTGTGAAACGTGAACGGTTTTTATAATGGCGCTGTGGTCTTGCCAAAGGCGGTGTTTTTCAAGAAACACCTGGCTACCGTAATTAAGGGCAAGGACCCGTGTGTCTTTGGACGGGTCGTGCCGGTTGTTGAGGCCCTGAAAAAGGGCAATGCGCAAAGAACCCTGGCTAACAGAAGCCAAGGTACAGGCAAGTGCGCAACCGGCAGGACCGGCGCCCAGGATCGCAATATCAAAATCAAATTCTTTCATGATGGTTTATTTTAGCGCTCCTTTGACACGGTTCGCCGGTAATTTCATTTTTTTTGTGCTTTTAGTGATTGTCCTGAAAATGGACCAACAATCATTACAATACGCTATCTGCATGATTATAATAGTTTAATTAATTTTTTTCTGATTGGTTTATTTATGAATCTGGACCTGATGCATTGGCTGCAGCCTTGGGAGTTTTCTCCTACCCTGGTCATCGCATTTCTTGTGTGTGGTATTTTGTTCATGCGGGGAACCGCCGTGCACAAGGTTACCCGTACCAGGCAATGGTTGTTCTGGGTCGGGTTTTTCATGATTTATCTGTCTTTACACACGCATATAGATTACTACGCCGAACGCATGTTTTTCATTCACCGCATACAGCATGTGGTGTTGCACCATTTGGGCCCACTTATTGTCATGGCAGCCTATCCTGGCCAGGTGATGCGTGCGGGTTTGCCTATGCGGGCAAGGGTCTGGTTAAAAAATTTCCGCCAAACTTTTCCCGGTCGTTTTATTGAAGGTATCCTGACCAACAAAATCTTTGTGCCGGTTCTGTTTGTCATGCTGGTTTTAGTCTGGCTCGAGCCCACCATTCAGTTTTATTCCATGCTCGACTGGAAACTTTACCGGCTCATGAACTGGTCAGTGGTCATCAGCGGCTTCATGTATTGGAATCTGGTGCTAGACCGTCGCCCCTCCAATCCACCGTTGCTTACCGCCAAAACATGGTTGAGACGTTTGGGGCAGTGGTGCGTCAAGGGTGGTTCGCCCGCCGTCATGTCACCGGGAGCCCGGGTGCTTTCTCCTGTTTTGACGATGTTGCCGCAAATGGTGGCAGGGGCTTATATTGCCTTTACCTCGGTTGATTTATATCCCCTGTTTGATCTTTGCGGCAGGGCATTACCTATGAGCGCCCTGCAAGATCAAAGTATTGGTGGTCTTACCATGTGGATTCCGGCGGCCCTGGTAGAGTCTTTTGGCTTGCTGGTGGCGCTGGCTAATATGATGCGATTGTCGGGCAGGGGGCGTTTGCGATCTACCTTCAGGGGTAAAGAAGTGGGGCGGCTGCCTGCAGGCGTGGCCAAGTCCGCGGGTTAACTGCTCTGGCAGAAAAACTTTTCCAGCCGGTGCGGTAGCCAGTCAAAGCTTGAGGGAAAAGGACCGGTGGAAAACCCGGCATGACCGCCTGTTTTAGGCTGGTGCAGGGTTACGTATGTGGAAATATCCCTGATGCCTGGCAACGAGGATTCAGGAATGAATGGATCGTTTCTGGCATTGAGTACCAATGTGGGGGTACGGATGTCTTTCAGGAAAAATTTGCTTGAACAACGGGTCCAGTAGTCAAGGGCACCCTGAAAACCATGGACAGGGCCGGTATAGGCATCATCAAAATCAAACAGGGTTTTGGCCTGCAAAATTTTATGGGTATTAATCGCATTGGGAAATTGCCGGCTTTTTTCCTGGATTTTCTTTTTCATGGTTTGTAAAAAATGCGGCGTATATACGAAACGCCCAAAAAATCCGGTTTCCAGCTGTTTGCCGGTTGCCACCAGGTCCAGGGGCACGGATATACCGGCTATTGCCTGAAGCCAGTTCAGGCTTTCTTGCCGTTCTCCGGTGTATTTCAGCAGCGCATTGCCGCCCATTGAAATGCCGCAGGCATGCCAGCGGGCATTGGGCAGACGCTGGCGAACATGATTGAAAATGGTGTCGATGTCGGCAGAATCCCCTGAAAAGTAGGAGCGGGGCAGTTTGTTGGGTTCCCCCGAGCAGCCACGGAAATGGGCAACCGCGACAACCCAGTTCTTTTGCCGGAAATAATGACAAATGGCGCGGGCATAATGGCTTTGACTGCTACCCTCCAGGCCATGAAACAAGACCAGGGCGGGTTGTGTACCCGGCAGGCAGCCTGGGTTTGCGTTTTGCGTCTCCTGGAAAATTGCGGTTGTAGCAGAGAGATTGCCTGCAGGTGCAAGCGGATGCAGGTCTGGAATATTCCAGTCTATGTCGATGAAATCATTGTCGGCGGTAATAATTCTTTCACGGGCATAGAAAATTGGGGGCCGGGGTACAAACAGGGATGCAAAAATGGTTTGTGATTGTCCGTCGGGCAACCATTTCGGAGAAGGGCAGGCGCTAAGATCCAGCTGGGTAGTCAAGGGAAAAAGGCGTTTTAGGGGTTAATGTAGCAGCATACTGGTTGCCGGATGCCGCTCGTCAAGAATGGTATCGGGGGGCGCCAGAGAAGCATGGTGCAAAATCAGATACCAGCCACTACGGCTTTTCTGGAAAATATTGGTGACATGGCAAAGCATTTCTTTCTGGCCCATTGACGTGGCAAAGTAATGCCTTTCCAGAATGGTATGAACAACGATCATGCCATGATGAAAAATGACCGGAATTCTTGCCTCGATGCTTAGTGGTCCTTTTGCCAGGATTTCTTTCCAGGAAGCCTGGATGGCCAGGGATCCAACCAGGCGTTCTCCATTGGGGTGGATGCAGACAATGTCTTCGTCATCTGCCCAGGTTTGCATAAGTTTGTCCAGGTCCGCCTCGCGAAGCGCCTCATAAAAAGACTGCTCGACTTCGGCTGGACTGGTAAAAACGCTGCGTTTGATGGTACTGGATGTTTTAGTGCCCATGCACTTTTTCGCCTTCTTTAAGTTTGTACTGCGTGCCGCAGTACGGACAACTGACGTCACCGGTTTTGGTGACGTCCAGGAAAACACGGGGATGCAGGCTCCAGCGGGGTGCATTGGGGCCGGGGCAATGTAAAGGCAGATCTTGTGCAGTAACAATAATAGGTTCTTGTGTTGCTTGAGATGACATTTTTTTCCTTCTGGGCATGCGATAGCCGAAACATTAAATCGTGACAAATACAGGGCTTGGATGCAAGCACTGAAAAATAAGCCTGTTTCTGAATGAAACCTGATCTTATTTTAAAGAAAACGCCCATGCTTTGCTAGAATTCGGTCTACTGTTAATAATTTCAATCATTGTACAAGGAAGTCGTTTTGTCTGTGCAGTTATCAACGGGTGTGAAATCGTTGCCCCCCCGGCGTTCAATAAAAAAAATGGCCTGGTTCATGGGAAGCCGGCATATCGCGCCAAATTTGTTTGCCTTGTTTGTCTGGGGGTTTGTGACGGGGGTAGCCATGGTGAATTATGGACTTTCCGCTTGGCAGGCCGTGCTTATTTCTTTTTTGGTGTATGCCGGCTCGTTGCAGTTGACGGTAGCACCGCTGATGGCCCTGAATGCGCCCTTGTGGGTTATTTTCTTTGCAGCCATGATTGTTAACCTGCGTTTTATTATTTTTGGCGCAAGTTTATATCCTTATTTCAGGCATTTTTCCGTTTTTCGGCGAATTGTGGCCGGGTATTTTTTAACCGATGTCGGATTTGTCCTGTTCATGAACCGTTTCCGCCAGCAAAGGCTTGGCCGTATTGGCATGTATTATGGCTACTATATGTCGGCGTCTTTTTTGCTATGGCTGGTTTGGCAGGTGTCAACCGTTCTGGGCATTTATGTGGGCAGTTATATTCCGGGTTCCTGGTCGCTTGAATATGCGGGCGTTTTCACGTTGCTGGCTATTGTGATTCCCATGGTTCGCACCCATCCGATGCTGGTCACCGTCATTGCGGCGGGTGCGGCCTCGTGGGTGGGGCAGCAGTTGCCTTTCAGGCTTGGCCTGTTTATGGCCATTGTTGTGGGTGTGTTGGCAGGTGTGCTGGCTGAAAAGTATGGTAATAAGGGTAAGAAAACCAAAAAAGGGGGTGGGAAATGAGTGTTGAGTACGTATTGAAGGCAACCGCCTTGATGGTGTTGTGTGCTTTTATTACCCGCGTTGGTTACTTACTGATTGGCGGCTATATCCCTTTGTCTGACAATGTGAAAAGCAGTTTGCGTTATGCGCCCGTGGCCGCTTTGGTTGCCATCATTGTGCCCAGTCTGCTGCCCTGGGCGCAGGGCGAGATACCTCGTGTGGGGCCCGAATTGTTTGCAGGTATTGTGGCCGGACTGGCGTTTTTCCGCTTCCGAAGTATCCTGGTGTTGATTGCCACCGGCATGGGTACTTTGTGGCTATTGCGCTGGATTTTCTGATAAATTCGGTCTCGACTTTCGTGAATTGGCTAATATGGGATGCCAGAGTAGTAAAATGAGCCGTTAGTTGTTATATTTTGCATATTATTGCAAGCACGAATATTTTATTTTATTGTTCAGGACCCAATGACGGATACCTCTAATGCCAATGCTGAAAGTGCGAAGTCTTTTAGTGAATTTGGTCTGCATCCAGACCTCTTAACCGCAATTTCAGCCAGTGGCTATACAGTCGCTACACCTATTCAGGCTCAGGCCATTCCTGCCATTATCGATGGCCGTGATATCATGGGTGCGGCTCAAACCGGAACCGGTAAAACCGCTGCCTTTACATTACCCTTGTTGCACCGTTTAATGGCATATGCCAGTCACAGCACTTCACCTGCCAGGCACCCGGTGCGTGCGCTTATTTTAGCGCCCACCCGTGAATTGGCCGATCAGGTGGCCGATAGTGTCAAGCGTTACAGCGAAAGTTGTCCCTTGCGTGTGGCGGTGGTGTTTGGCGGCGTGGATATTGCTGCCCAAAAAGAAGAACTTCGCAAAGGATGCGAACTGGTTATTGCCACGCCTGGCCGTTTACTAGACCATATAGAACAGAAAACCATCAATTTGTCCCAGGTTAATACCCTGGTGCTTGATGAAGCTGACCGAATGCTGGATATGGGCTTTTTGCCCGACCTGGAACGCATCGTCAAACTGTTGCCAAAATCCAGGCAAAGCCTGTTGTTTTCCGCTACCTTTAGCGGGGAAATCAGGAAGTTGGCACGCTCTTTCCTGAAATCACCCATCGAAATCAATGTAGCACCGCAAAATGCCACGGCCGAAAACGTTACCCAGATTGCCTACCCGGTGTCTGGCAACAACAAGCAGGCTGCGGTTTTGCATTTGCTGAAATCACGTAACCTTAGTCAGGTCATTATTTTCGTCAATACAAAAATCGGTGCCAGTCGTTTAACGCGTGAATTGGTAAAAGAAGGCATCAAGGCAGAATCCATTCATGGCGACAAATCCCAGATGGAGCGCATCAAGGCATTGGAATCCTTCAAGTCGGGTGAAACCGCCGTGCTGGTGGCTACCGATGTGGCCGCACGTGGACTTGACGTTGCCGGGTTACCCTGTGTGATTAACGTTGATCTTCCGTTTAACCCGGAAGACTACGTGCACCGTATTGGCCGTACAGGTAGGGCGGGGGCTTCCGGTGAGGCTATTGCCCTGTATACCGATCATGAAGAAAAACTGCTTGAGGATATAGAAAAACTCATTAAGGTCAAAGTACCCCGTGGTACCTTGAGTCTTCCTGAGGTTTCCCAAAGTCGAAACCATGCCAGTAGTGGTGATTCGCGCAGTCGTGGTAAAGGAGAGCGCTTTAAACGGACCTTTCCGGGTTCACGGCCAGCTCCCATCGACGACTTTTTCTTCAAGCCTTATGAACCATCGGTAAAAGATCCGCAAAAAGAGGCCCAGCGACTGCAACAGGAACAAAAGTGGATGGAACACCACCATACCACGTCCAGGCAACCACAGTTGGCTATCCTGTTGGGTGGACGCCCCCCAAAAAATATCAGCTCTGCTGAATCAAGCGACTGAACGAAGACGGACCATCTGGCTGAACTGGGCTATCGGGGCGGATATTTTGCAGTATTCGCTCCAGATGGCTGATGTATGGCAGCATGGTGCCAAAAAAATGATTCTTTCCTTCTATTTGAATCAAGAGCGTAGGAAAGTTTTCGATATCAATATCATCAAGAAGCTCGGGCTCTTCTTCTATGTCTACCCAAACAAACAGGTGTTGGGGAAACCGGTAACTTAATTCTGTAAAGGCATCAAAGTATTCTTTGCATGTGTCGCACCATTGCGCGCAATAGCATGCGATGAGCCAGGCATTGGGATTATGCAGTTTATTTACAATAGCTGAAGCGTGTTGACTTGGATTTTGAATTAACATAATCAATAATAGTCGGGAAAAAGCGGGCAAGCTTAAAAAAAAACAATGCTGGCAAGGTGCCAGACGCTGTTTTCGGTTGCCAATTGGCTTATCATCATATAGCAATAATTGTTTTCAAGTCAAAATTAATGTGCAGTGCATAACTAATCAATTATGCCGTAATCAGGTATTTGGGCCAAGCAGCCCAAAAGGTGAGGAATATGAGTAATAGCTCGATAAGAAAAATAGGTCTGTTTATCATCGGTGATGAAATCCTTTCCGGGCGTCGCGAAGACAAGCATTTGTCGAAGGTCATTTCGATGCTGTCTAACCGGGGTATGCAATTGTCATGGACCCGGTTTTTGCCAGATGATCTTGATACGCTTGTACAGGAATATAAACGCAGCTTTGCTTCTGGTGATATTGTGTTTTCTTGCGGTGGCATTGGCGCCACGCCTGATGATAAAACACGTGATGCCGTTGCATTGGCATTGGGTGTTGAGTTGGAGTTGCACCCCATTGCAGCCAAGCTGATTACCTCACGTTTTCAGGAGTTGGCCAAAGAAGGCCGTGGCTCCATAGACATGGGAACACCGGAAAACCAGCGTCGACTGGCAATGGGCGTATTTCCCAAAGGGGCGGAAATTGTGCCTAACCCTTATAATAAAATCCCGGGTTTTTTCATTCAGGATCATACGTTTGTACCTGGCTTTCCTGAAATGGCATGGCCCATGATTGAATGGACGCTTGACCAGCGCTATGAACAGTATCACAACCAGCAGCGAATAGAAGAGCATTCGATTCTGGCCTATTCCTTGCCGGAATCCCGGATTACATCGGCCCTGGAATTTATTGAAGTCAATTGGCCGGGTGTCAGGACATTCAGCTTGCCCACCGTAGCCAGGGATAATAATCCGCCTTTTGTTGATTTGGGCGTAAAGGGGCCGTCACCTGCCGTACAAGAAGCTTTTTCCTACCTGAAAGGAGAAATTCTAAGGGCTGGGGGGCGATTCACTTATTAGGGTATCTGTGACTTTGTAAAATCAGGGATGTAAGAAGCGATGCTTGTCTGTATAAAGATAAGCATAGCTTCTTTTCACATGATGGGATAAAATATATTGCATTGCAACATCCAAAGTTATAAACATGACTGCTAAGAGTCCAATCGTACCACCGGTCAAATCTCCTTCTCCTGACATCACCATTCAGGTCCTGGAACGGGCCATGAAATTGCTTGATGTGCTGGCGGATCAGGATGAACCTGTTTCCCTGAAAGAAATTGCCACATTGTCCAATTTGCATTCGTCAACGGCTCACCGGATCTTGAATGATCTTGCTGCCGGTCGATATGTAGACAGGGTCAATAATGGCATGTACCAGCTTGGCATGCGTTTGCTTGAGCTGGGTTCCCTGGTCAAAGACCGGCTGAACGTCAGGGAAATTGCACATGAACACATGCATGTGTTGCACCGCTTAACCGGGCAAACCATCAATTTGTCCATTCAGCAGGGTGATGATATTGTCTACATAGACCGTGCCTGGAGCGAACGCTCAGGTATGCAGGTGGTTCGTGCCATTGGTGGTCGTGCGCCATTGCACCTTACTTCCGTTGGCAAGCTTTTTCTGGCTGCGGCCGAACCCCGAAATGTACGTGCTTATGCATTGCGTACCGGACTTGGTGGTACCACCGGTAATAGCCTTACAGACCTTGAGCGTCTTGAAAAGGAATTGGCTTTTGTGCGTCGTCATGGTTATGCCCGAGACAACGAAGAGCTTGAACTGGGTGTACGTTGTATTTCAGCAGGGGTTTTCGATGATAGTGGCAAACTGGTTGCCGGCCTGTCTATTTCTTCCCCTTCAGAGCGGATGCGCGATGAATGGGTTGAGTTGTTAATAGATACCGCTGCTAAAATTTCGGTGGACTTGGGTTATGAGTGTCATAAAGAGAACAACAAAATAAGCAGGTAAATTGGTTTGTCATCAAGACTTCATAAAAAACAATTAAATTTCAATTAGTTAAGTTTTTTTGGTTTTTTTGAAATTTTTTGTGCGGCGCACAAAAAAAACACTTGACCAGCAACAGAAAGTACGTATAATTTGAATTGTGCGGTGCAATATAAATAGGTTGGCAGTAATTTCCTGAAAATGATATTGCAACCGGCTGTTCAATTTATCATGTAGCAGCTTTTTACTTCACAAACTTATTTATTTCTACCTAGGACACATCATGAGCGCAATTCCACAACAAATTTTAGACCGTCAAAAATCAGCCATCAATACTTTCGTTGCCGTACAAGGCTCAATCTTTGGTGGTTTCGAGAAACTGGTTGACTTGAACATGAAAGTCATCAAAGCTTCTTTGGGTGAAGCTGCTGAGCAGTCTCAACAGGTTTCTACATTGAAAGATCCACAGGAAGCGGTTGCTTTCGTATCTTCTTTGGCTCAGCCTAACGCTGAAAAAGCGGTTGCTTACACTAAAAATGTCTATGACATTTTCTCAAGTATTAGCAATGATTTGATCAAACTGACAGAAACCCAAGTTGCCGAAGGCCAACAGCAAATTGCTGAAACCATCGATCAATTGGCTAAAAATGCACCTACCGGTTCTGAAAGTGCCGTAGCTTTGCTGAAATCTTCCCTGGCAACTGCCAACACTGCTTATGATTCTTTGAACAAAGCAGCCAAGCAAGCCGTTGAAGTTGCTGAAGGCAACCTGAACGCCGCTGCCAATGCCACTATCAAGGCAACAGAATCAGCGACTGCAGCCACAAACGCTGCAGCCAACAACGTAGCAAATGCTGCTAAAACAGCAACTCGCACCGGTGGCCGTAACTAATCGGTTTTAGCCCTGTAGTAAAAAGAGCCCTCCGGGGCTCTTTTTTATGGGTGCAACAGTTTGGCAAGTTCCCGCTTTTTAATGCGGGTCTTGGAACAAGTGTTTATTTACGCATGAAAACATCACATTTTCTAAGCGAATCGATACAATCGGCAATGAGTTTGGGGCCTTGGTAAATAAGGCCGGTATACAGTTGCACGGCATTGGCTCCCGCGTTGATTTTTTCCAGTGCCTGTTTACCCGAGTTAATACCTCCGACACCGATAATTGTAAAATCCTGGCCCATTTCTTTTCTGAGTGATTCAATCACTTTAAGCGACAGCTCATGAACCGGAGGGCCTGACAGACCACCACTTTCTTCACTGTGTTTAAGGCCCTGAACCGCGCTGCGGGAAAGCGTGGTATTGGTGGCAATAACACCATCAATTTCAAAACGCGGCAAAATATGGGCAATGGCCTGAATTTGCTCTGCTTCAAGATCGGGGGCAATTTTGACAACAACCGGCACCCGGCGACCATAACGGTCGGCCAGCTCCTTGCGTTTGTCGGCAATTTGCCGCAATAAATCACTTAATTCATCCTCCCCCTGCAAGGCACGCAGGTTTTTGGTATTGGGAGAAGAGATATTGATGGTGACGTAATCGGCAAAAGGATAAACGCCTTCAAGTCCGATCAGGTAATCACTGGCCGCATTCTCGATGGGGGTGTCGGCATTTTTTCCGATATTCAGGCCAAGAACGCCTCTTTTTTCACGCCATTCACTGTTTTGGACATTTTGCAGGAATGTATCCAGTCCATGATTATTAAAGCCCATGCGGTTAATCAGGGACTCTGCCTGTGGCAGGCGAAACATGCGGGGTTTGGGGTTGCCTGGCTGGGCGCGGGGGGTGACCGTGCCTACCTCAATAAAGCCAAAGCCAAGCTGGCCCAGGGCATCAATGCATTCCCCGTTTTTATCCAGTCCGGCTGCCAGCCCTATGGGATTGCGCAGGGGCATGCCCATTAAGGTTGTTGGAAGCAGGGTGTGGCTGCCTTTTAGCAACTCACGTGTAGCCTTGCAATGGTGTGCTTTTTGCAAGGATTTCAAGGTCATTTCATGAGCCGTTTCAGCGTCTAATGAAAAGAGCAGGGGGCGAACAAATGGATAAAGTTTGAATGTATTGAACATGGCTGAGCAAAAAAATGGAATCCGCCCATTTTAATGCTTATTTTTACTTAAAACTATGCCTGCCCGGGATTATAGTCAATCCATTGCTGGTTTATATATTGCTGAATGGGACGAAAATTTGTTTTATAGGACATTTTTGGGCTTTCCTTGATCCAGTATCCCAGATACAACCAGGGCAAGTCCAGCAGTTTGCATTGTTCTATCTGCCATAAAATGCAATAAGTACCCAGGCTGCCGGGATAGTCAGGATCATAAAAGGTATAAACGGATGACAGACCGTCATCACTGACGTCAATAATGGAAACGATGCGCAGAACACCATCGCTGGAGCGAAATTCGACCAGTTCGGTGTTTACATGGCTGGCCAGCAGGAATTGCTCATATTGTTCCCGACCCTGTTCGTCCATACCACCCCCAGGGTGACGTTGATGCTGGTAGCGGCTGTACAGAAGAAAATGTTCATCATGCCATTGCATGGGGACTTTGCGTGCAGATAAGTCACGATGACGTTTGAGGATGCGTTTTTGGGTAGGACTTGGCTGGAAAGCAGCCGTATTGATACGAACCGAGATGCACGCCTGGCAATGATCACACTGGGGCTTATAAGTGAACAGGCCGCTGCGGCGAAAGCCGTTTCTTAACAGGCTGGCATAGGCGGTTGCATTCACCAGATGGCCTGGCGCAACTACCCGGGAGCGGGCTATCCTGCCTTCAAGATAACTGCAAGGGTAGGAGGCCGTTAAATAATAATGCAATATATGCAGGTTGGGGTCATGAATCTCGCTCATGAGTTAAATATACTCAAATACCAGCGACAGGTTCAATAGATATTACCATCTGAATATAAAATTCCTGCCCGCCAGGGCGGCGGCGTTTGGGGAATTGCTTTTTCCAGGTGTTCCATAAACGTCTTGCGTGCAACGGGGGATGCGCCAAGACTGCCCAGGTGCCTGGTTTCCTGCTGGCAGTCTATCCATTCAACACCGTGGCGATCCAGAAAATGGACGGCATATGCCAGTGCAATCTTGGAGCTGTCGCTCACGTTGGAAAACATGGATTCACCATAAAACATCTTTCCTATTGATAGGCCGTAAAGGCCACCGGCCAGCTTGCCATCAATCCAGGTTTCAATGCTATGGGCCAGCCCAACCTCGTGAAGGCTGGTGTAAGCGTTAATAATATCCCGGTTGATCCAGGTGCCTGCCTGGTATTGTCTGGGGGCGGCACAGGCTTGCATTACCTGTATGAAGGCGGTATCAACCTTGATTTGAATCGCAGGATTGGGCAGGGTTTCCTGTTTGGCAATTTGCTTGAGTTTTTTCTTCAGGCTGTGCGAGATGACGAAATCTTTGCACTTGAGTACCATGCGTTGGGACGGTGTCCACCACAGGATGGGTTGTGGCTCGGAATACCAGGGAAAAATGCCCTGGCGATAGGCGTTTATCATGCGGTTGAGGGATAAATCACCACCACAAGCCAATAGGCCGTCCGGCTCTTTAAGGGCGAATTCGGGCGGCGGAAAGGGGGTTTCCAGATCAAGCCACGGAAGCGTCATGGCTTAGGACAAGGAAAGGTAGTGGGTGGTAAAAACCCCACGCTCCTTGTCTTCGATATAACGTTTGATGGTCTGGGTAACGGTCCGGAAGGAGAGCTCATCCCAGGGGATTTCATCAATGCCAAAATAACGGGCTTCCAGACTCTCTGGGCCGGGATTCAGTTTTGGATGCTTGACATCAGCCAGAAAATACAAGTGCACCTGATTGACGAGTGGAACATCAATGACGGTGAAAAGTTGTTTTAGCATGATTTCTGCCCCTGCTTCTTCAGTGGTTTCACGAATGGCCCCCAGGCTGCTGGTTTCGCTAAGCTCCATAAAACCTGCGGGTAATGTCCATTTGTCATAGCGGGGTTCGATGGCACGGCGGCAGAGCAGGAGTTTATCTTCCCAAATTGGCACAGTGCCCACGACAACCAGTGGGTTTTTGTAATGGATGGCGCCACAGTTTTCGCAAATGTCGCGCACCCGGTTGTCATCGGGTGGGATTTTACGGGAAAGGGCGGAGCCACATTGTGAGCAAAAACGTTGTTCAACCGGTGCTGGAAAATAAAAGGAAGATTCGTGATAAGTCATAAATTACGGGTAATTCGTGTATACATACAATAATACATGGATTATTGCTTAATTTTTCAATGGCCAGTTAAAAATTATTCTGCCATGGGCCGGGCAATAAAATTCATTTTTTCCGGAATCTGTTTACTGTCAATTTGTTGCAAGGGGGCACTGTATTCAGGATTTTTTTCGTAATTGACGTCCAGTTGCTGTCCCTGTTCAAGTTCAAGCAGGTGCTTTTCTGACAGGCTAGCCTGGCTGGTGTCATTATGATTTGAATGGCAAATTGAAAAGTATTCAATTACCTGGGCGGTATCACGTCCGCAAATAATAGCCGCACCAAGATTGGTTTGCGCATACAGAAAACCCTGTTCATCCATATACCATGCCTGTATGGTTTGTACCGCTTGACGGGTATGTGTGTCAAGCGTGTGGCCGTCTTCAGCCAGATGCAACACATGAGGCGCATGTTCAAGGCAAACATAAACACGCTGCGGGCCATTCTGGAAAAACCATTCGCCTTTTTCAGTGGCTGCATAATTGCGGTTGATGAAATCGTTTATTTGGGGGCTGCCAATGGATTCGCCTGGCGTGCCCGGTTGATATGAGCCTGCAGGGTGCAGCTTCCATTTGCCATTCAGGTCAAGTGATAACCAGCCATATACGGCAGGAACATCAGGCCATTTTTTAATGGCATCCAATACGTTCTTGTCCATCGTTGTTCCTTTTGCGTTTGGTTGTAGCAGGCGGCACAGTGGATATATTGTAGCCTTGTTGCATCGGTTTCAGTCTTTGAAATTTATGTGGCAGACCGTTTTATGTCTGCGGGCAGGCAAGATAAGCAAGGATGGGATAACAGGTTGGGTTATCAACCGCTTGTCACATTTTTTCCTGCGTTATTGTGCTGCTTTTTCGATCGCCTGGCCACCCGCCGAAATGTCTGCGCCAATTCCCTGTACGGTATGGCAACCGGTAAGGGCAAACAAAGAAATTAGTGCAGTTGCTATGTAATTTTTGAATTTCATATTGTAATCCTTGTTTAATTTTATTAATGGCAATAAGGATAGCCGATTTGTCTGAAAAAAACATTTGTTGGAGCGGAAGTAGAAGCAAATAGGATAGCCTTAACCAGCCATTTACAGTGTTTTTTCTACCGATGTTCCCATTTGGCGAACCATCAGGTAGGTACGGTAAATAATCGTTATGTACCGTTTTGTTGCTTTAGTTTATTTAGCGCGGGCAGGCACATTTCAACGGCACGCCGTCCTTCTTCAATGGCTTCTGCCGCACGGTGAAAGTCCAATAAACCCAAATGGGCCAATTGAGGGGCAATAATAATATGTGGCGGTTCCCCGGCCATCCGGCTACGGGTAATTTGCGCCTGCATGATATTCAGGCTCGAAGCAATGACATCCAGTAAAGATGGCGTTTTCATCTGGGCGATGGTTTCTTCGGGAGAATTATTGGGCCGACCAAAATTTTGCTGAATTTTGCGAAGCCATTCTGAGGCATTATTGCCAAACGAAAAGGCGGGTTCGGGCGGCTTGTAAAAATGCCGCCCAACCAGATCTGAGTTCAGGTCTACGGCAATCAGGAAATCGGCGCCCATGGCGCGGGCCAGGGAAACCGGTACCGGATTCACCAGGCCACCATCCACCAGGATTTCCTGGTCTTGAATGACAGGGGTAAATAAGCCGGGCAGGGCAATAGAGGCCCTGACGGCATCTACCGTGGATCCTTCCCGAATCCAGATTTCATTGCCGGTGGTCAGGGAAGTGGACACCGAGCCAAATGGCAGGTTGAGCTCCTCTATATTTCTATCCATGAAATGTTTTTTGAAAAAGCTCATGAGTTTTTCGCCTTTCAGGACCCCGCCGTTTAAGTGGATATCCATGAAAGAAAGTACATTACTGATGTTCAGGCTTAATACCCATTTTCTGAAAATATCTATTTCACCAGCGGCATAAGCGGCACCCACCAGGGCGCCAATAGAGGTGCCGCAAATAATGTCCGGCTTGATGCCGGCTTCTTCCAGTGCCTGTATGACCCCGATATGAGACCATCCGCGTGCGGACCCGCTACCTAGAATGAGGCCGATCTTTTGTTTTCTGCGAATGGAGCGAGATTGTGTCATGGGGTCAATGAGGGTAATTAGTGGCAAATAAAGAATATTATCATTGCGTTATGAGGCTTCATATATATTTATCGGATTGAGTAATAAGCTACTTATATATTTTGGTGCAGGACGCGTGGTAACGGCAGGTTTGTTAATGATTGGCATGTCGGTCATGGCCGGTTTGGCGGGAATTGATGTAGCGCATTTTTGGCTGACCCTGATTTTATTGGGTGTAGGCTGGAACTTTGGTTTCGTAGGGGCATCAGCCATGGTGTTGGAATGCCATCGTCCAGAAGAAGCCACGCGCGTGCAATCATTCAATGATTTTATCGTTTTTGGCACCATGGCCATTGGTTCATTTGCTTCAGGTAATCTGTTGATTTCTTATGGTTGGGACATGGTGCTTTGGGTTTCATTTGCACCGTTAATCCTGGCTGTGCTGGTGTTATCAGCGACTGCATTTTTTCGTCCGGCCCCTGTGGTTGATCGTGGTTAATCGGGTGGTAAAAACGGGGTAGATGATTTTGCTAGCAGGCAGGGTTTGTGTAGCCTGCCTGCGTTGCGTTATTACAGTACCGGGCTGAGTATGGCCATAATGTTATTACGCAGCTGATATTGCAAGCTCCATGCATCCACATCGGTTTGGCTAACAGGTTTGGACTGCGAGATATATTCTTCTTGTCTGCGGCAGATGGTCTGTGTCAAATCCTCATCGTGTAGCAAAATATTGTTTTCGAAGTTCAGTTCAAAACTGCGCCGGTCCATGTTTGCCGAACCAATTAATGTCATTTCGTCATCAACCGTTAGTGTTTTTGCGTGTAGCAAGCCGCCAGTGTATTCATAAATGCGAACACCTGCCTCCAGTAACTCTTGATAATGGCTTCGGCTTGCCGCGCCTACAAACCAACTGTCATTACGGGCAGGAAGGATAATGCTGGTTGCCACTCCCCTGCGAGCGCTACTGCAAAGTGCAGCTTGCATGAAATCATCGGGGACATAATAAGGAGTGGTAATAACCAGTTTTTGGCGGGCACTGAACATCAATGTAGCAAAAAGTGCGGGCGTGGCAGAGTAGTGACTCTCGGGCCCGGTTCCGATCACCTGGGCGAGGAAACCCGGTTCCGTTTGGGTTATGGGACGTTGTGCCAATTCACGGTAATCCTCATTGGTGCAGATCAGCCAATCGGTCAGGAAAAGCTGCTGGTTTTGTCGGGCAATGGGTCCTTCCATGCGAACTACGGCATCAACCCAGGGGGCATATTTTGCTTTAACGGCAAATTCAGGGTCGGCGCAGTTCTGGCTTCCGCAATACGTTATCCGGTTGTCAATGACAACAATTTTTCGGTGATTGCGAACGTCAACACGTCCTTTCAGGATGCGAACCATAATGTTACCAATGGGCTGTGCGCGAGCCAGTTGTACCCCTGCCTTACTCATTGCCAGCCAATGTTCACTACGGATAAAGTTGCGCGAGCCCAGATCATCAACAATTACGCGGCAGGTGACGCCGCGCTGGGCTGCCCGTATCAGGGCATCAACCACCTTGCGTCCGTTGTTATCGGCTAGCCAAATGTAGAAAAGAAGGTGTACATGTTCCTGGGCGGCATCAATATCCGAGACGATGGCATTAATGGTGGCATTCGAGTCTTCCAGTAAATGCCCTTTATTGCCGCTAACCGGGTTGAAGTCACTGATTGATTTGCCAATTGAAAACCCTTCTGAGCTGATTGCCGGGATATCGGTGGCTGGAGGTTGATTGAAAAAGGCCGGCAAGGTGCTGTCAGAAGGCCTTTGGCGAACCAGACCCTTGTTGGGCCGGACCTCTCCTAGCATCAGGTAGGTTAATGCGCCAACGTAGGGCAGGGCCATGATGAAAAGGATCCAGGCAACGCGTGATGCCGGATCGCGATGAGGCCTGAGCAAGACGCGAACCGATAATCCTGTGATGATAAGAAGGTGGACAATCAACCACATGAGAATATCCCATTATTAGTATTAGTGGATTTACAGCGAATTATTGCATGGATATACCTAAGTAACGCTGATTGCTTGCGTCTGTATATCCTGCAGTGCTGTATGCGACTGTTGTGATTGTAAGTTCAGAAGCATTGTGTTGCAAAGTCCCAATTTGATCTTGGGTATTGCCCGCAAGCCATTTGCCGGTGGGCAAGTATTCGCTAATATCACAATGAATTCGATTTTGTCGGATATTTCTAAGCAGGGTATGCAGATTGAGCACGAGGTTCAAGTTGTGCTCTCTGCTCAGGCCACGCGGGAGGCCGTATAACCCCACCTTGCTCAAGGTGAGTTAAGACCCAGGGCTTTTATTAACTTTTTTAATGTTTATCTATAACCTATGTGTGTTTCAAGGCTATTTGCTCTCTAAAGCTTCATAAACATGAGCTTAGAGAAAAATTTGGAGCGGGAGACGAGTCTCGAACTCGCGACCTCAACCTTGGCAAGGTTGCGCTCTACCAACTGAGCTACTCCCGCATATTAAAAGTCTTTAACTGGAGGCGCAGAGCGGAGTCGAACCGCTCTGGACGGATTTGCAATCCGCTGCATAACCGCTTTGCTACTGCGCCCTTTAGTACACATGCAGCTGATTGGATCGGATAATGCAATCGCTGTTATTCAGTGCTTAAGACTTAATAAGAAAACGAGTATAGCAGGATTAAGGTGATGTGGTGCTTTTCATGATGAAATAATCAACATAATTGTCATTGAAGTGCTTTTTATTGTATTTTTGTTGCAATAAAACATCGTTTTGTATGTGTAGATAATTTGTATCTCAGCCGGAAACAAGTGGTGGCGTTTGGTGCGGGTTTATGGTGCGGTTTTCCAGTGTGATTGTGTTTTTTGTTTGGGGTCGGGTATGGAGAATGGGGTTTTCTTGATGGACAATTATTCTTTGGTTTGATGTAACACATTGTTTTGCAAGATTTTTTTGTTATTCTATGGCGTATAATGAATGTGTTAGGTTGTAATGGGAAGCGGCAAGGTGCTGGGTCAGGTTGCTTGAAAAATAAAAACTCACGCCTTTGGATAAAGTTAATTTTTCTACACGCCAGGAGACGGGTATGGTTACTAATCACAAGGCATCAACCAATTCAGGTCATTCCGGTAATTCGGGTCATTCAAGTCATGCAGGCAATCAGTTACCGCAGACTTTGTTAAGCGCAAATATGGAATTGTCCCAGCGTATGGGAGCGCTGTTTCAGGAAAATAATCAGCGCTGGAGCGAGTTTGTTGCCCGGGCCTTTGGTGAGGGCAGGGGGAATATGGGAAAACTGCTTAACATAAGCAATGGGCATCTATATGGTCAGGCACTTAATGATCTTATGGAGGGTTTGTCTCAATGTGCGAATTGCAACCGTATTTTGGCGCAGCAGGCACTTGAAAACCAGAAGTTGTTCATGTCCGGCTTGACTGAAATATTGCTACAGTGGCAACAGAGGTCTAGCGTGGTGCCGGGAGATGCAGGCGACATGCCCTGGAATAATATGTTTGCTGACATGATTAAGCAGATGAATGCAAATTTCCTGTTGTTTAATGCAAACCAAAATGAGAAAAGAAAGCCAAGCTAAATAAACAAAGCATCAAGCGGGCTGAATTTGCTTGTTCCAGGTTCAGCCAACATGAGCGTGATTGTTTTTTTAGTTTGCGGTAATGGTGTGCCAAGTAGGATTGGTGGCATAAATGAAAAAAGGACCGAAAGGTCCTTTTTTGTATATTCACAGGAAAGACCTGCAAATTAGAATTTTGGAGCGGGAGACGAGTCTCGAACTCGCGACCTCAACCTTGGCAAGGTTGCGCTCTACCAACTGAGCTACTCCCGCATTTTTCACTGTCTTTAGCGTTTTGCTGATTGAGTGAAGTTTTAAATTATAAGCAATCTTTTTTCGTTTTGCAAGCTTTTTTATTTGCCTGTTTTTCGAAATAAGCAAGAAGTGCTTAAGAAAGACGAAATAATAGCATTTATTTCTTTATAATGTCAAAAAAACGTTATTTGAATAGTTGAAGATATGGATTTTATACAACAGAAAGACCTTAGCCATTTCAATTCCCTGGGGTTGAAATCGTTTGCTAAAAATTACGTAAGTCTATGTAATAAAAAAGATTTAATTAGTATTTTGGGCTTGTTGAAACCGGATGTTCCTTACTTCATTCTTGGGGGTGGAAGCAATGTTGTATTAAGTGAACAAATTGATCAAATTGTTGTTCACAACCAACTTAAAGGGATCTGTCTTGTGCAGGAAACCGCCAGTGACTGGCTTGTAGAAGCTGCTGCCGGTGAAATTTGGCATGATTTTGTGGTTAATTGCATACAGCAAGGTTGGTATGGATTGGAAAACCTGGCATTAATACCCGGGACGGTAGGTGCGGCACCGGTGCAAAATATTGGTGCCTATGGCGTAGAGGTGAAAGACCGACTGGATAGTGTGGTGGCCTATGACCCGCTTACGCAAACAGAACGTGTTTTCAATAACGAACAATGCCGTTTTGCCTACCGTGACAGCATATTCAAGCACAAGGAAGGGAAGGGCCTGATTATCACGGCCGTGCGGTTTCGTTTGCCCAAGCAATGGGTGCCGGTGTTGTCTTATCCTGATCTTCAGCCCTATGAAACGTCACCGTCTGAACTTTCTGCTCAAGTAATCCTTGAGGCTGTTTGCGATATCCGACAGCGTAAGTTGCCGGATCCAAAAATAACAGGCAATGCAGGCAGTTTTTTTAAAAATCCAATTATTCCTGCGCAGCAGTATTGGCAGTTGAAAGAACAATTCCCAAACTTGGTTGCCTATGAGCAGCCTGATAATTGTTATAAGCTGGCTGCCGGCTGGATGATTGACCAGTGTGGCTGGAAAGGGCGGCAATTGGGTAATGCCGGTGTGCACGCAAGGCAGGCCCTGGTGATTGTGAATACCGGCAAAGCCTGTGCTGCGGATATT
>CAZPNE010000022.1:0-18745 GCA_964588255.1 uncultured Advenella sp.
GGAGGAGGGTGGAGGAGACAACCTTGGCATGACTGCTTTCTTAAAGCGCACATTAAAGTTTTTTCTTGCTTCTTAATGTGTTTCGTCATCCGATGTAGTAACTATAACCGAATTTTATGGTGCAACGCAAGAAAAATTACAGGTAAACCCTAAGAAAAAAGTAACGAATGTTGTAAAAACAACAAAACTTATATGCGGTAAGCCAAAGTAGTCATGATTTTGGACATAAACCGCATGGCCTGTTTTACTGGCGCTGGCAGCTCTTCGGCCCCATTAACCTCGGCAGTGGTTCTATGCCCTATTTCATCATCTCGCATTTTAATCACGACTTTACGTGATCGCTCATCCTGTTCGGGTAACAACGCCAAGTGGGAATCAAGATGTTGCTCAACCTGTCTTTCGGTTTCCGCCATAAACCCCAGGTTTTTAGGCACCCCCGCCACACTGGCCATGACGCCCAGCGTAAATGACCCGGCATACCACAATGGATTCAATAAGCTGGTATGGCTTCTCAGCTCACCAAGCCGGTCATGACACCAGGACAGGTGATCTACCTCTTCTTCAGCAGCGCGCAACAACACCTGCTTGATCTGCGGGTCTTTACACATAATAGACTGGCCACGATACAGGGCCTGTGCACACACCTCACCCACATGATTGACCCGCATAAGACCAGCCACATGCTTTTTTTCCGACTCACTCAACTCAGGATCCGTAATGCCAGGTTCACCCGCAGGATTGGGGCGAGTTGCCTGTGACGCTCCCGAAAGCACCTCAAGGGCCTTATTCATTTCAATAAATAAAGTATCAAGCCCTGATGGCTGGCGACGAAAAGCCGGCTTTGTGCCTGCGTTAGTGGTAGTCTGCGTCATAAAAATCATCTCCGGTATTACTAAGGGGTTCGGAATTCAACGACCTATTTTAGCCAATTGAAACAGTTTTTAGCTATAAACCCGTCAACAGCCCCGTTTATATGTTAGCTTTTGTTCCAGTAAGCCAGCCATAACCAAAGAAAAAACGCGGGTAACAGCCCTCTATTTATCTTCTCCCAATCCCGTGACATCCAGACTCTTGGCTTCCTCATAAAGTAGAATTACAGTTATCTAACCATTTAGCTCCGGCAAGACTCCTTGTTCTTGCGGAAATCGTTATTTCAGGACCCCTAACATGCAGTGTACAATTGAATGGAATGGCCCCGAGGGCATGCTTTTTGTTTCCAGAACCGGCAGCGGTCACGTGACCGCCATGGATGGCGCCCCCGAAGGAGGTGGCAATAACCTGGCTCCTCGCCCAATGGAAATGATCCTTACCGGTGCGGGTGGTTGTGCCGCCTACGATGTTGTACTTATCCTGAAACGTAGCCGCCAGGATATTTCCCACTGTAATGTAGCCATTACCAGTGAACGCGCTGAAACCGATCCCAAAGTTTTCACTAAAATCCACTTCGTGTTTACCGTCAAAGGTAAAAACCTGTCTGAAAAAGTCGTTGAACGGGCAGTGAAACTGTCCCACGACAAATACTGCTCAGCCGTTGCAATGCTGGAAAAAACAGCCGAAATCACCCACGAAATAAAAATCCTGGGGGAATGAGCCATGCGTCAATACGAAGACTTCATGCGCCACGTCTATGAAAAAGGCGTCAGCAAAACCGACCGGACTGGCACGGGCACCCGCTCGGTCTTCGGCCATCAAATGCGTTTTGACCTGGCAGAAGGCTTTCCCATGGTCACCACCAAAAAGCTGCACACCAAAAGCATCTTCATAGAACTGCTCTGGTTCTTGCGGGGCGACTCAAACGTAAAATGGTTACAGGAACGTGGCGTTAGCATCTGGGACGAATGGGCCGATGAAAATGGCAACCTTGGCCCCGTTTACGGCGTACAATGGCGCTCTTGGCCCACGCCCAACGGTGAACACATAGACCAAATCACCCAGGTTGTTGAACAAATCAAGAACAACCCCGACTCACGTCGCCTGATTGTTTCCGCCTGGAACGTGGCAGACATCGGCAAAATGAAACTGCCCCCATGCCATGCCTTCTTCCAGTTCTATGTTGCCGAAGGCAAACTATCCTGCCAGCTTTACCAGCGTAGCGCCGACATTTTTCTTGGCGTCCCCTTCAATATTGCCAGCTATGCCCTGCTTACCCACATGGTGGCCCAGCAATGCAACCTGGAAGTAGGCGAATTTATCTGGACCGGCGGCGACTGCCATCTATACAGCAACCACCTGGAACAGGTTGAGCTGCAACTGTCGCGTACCCCCTTCCCCTACCCCAAACTCAACATCAAGCGCAAACCCGCCTCACTCTTTGAGTACGAATACGAAGACTTCGAAATCCTTGACTACCAACATCACCCCCACATCAAGGCCCCCGTAGCCGTATAACCCACACAAGGCAAACACGTGCAGTCGCATTAACGCTAAACCAAGTACCCCAAAAACACCCGACACCCAGCATATGACCTCTTTAAACATCATCGTTGCCTACACTGACAACCTCGTTATCGGCAAAGACAACACCATGCCATGGCACATCCCGGGCGACTTGGCCAACTTCAAGAAAACCACCCTGGGCAGCCCCATCATCATGGGCCGCAAAACCTGGGAATCCCTGGGCCGCCCCCTGCCAGGCAGACGCAACATTGTCATTACCCGCAATGAAAGCTACCAGGCCACAGGCGCTGAATGTGTCCCCACCCTTGAAGCAGCTATCAAAGCCGCTAGCGTAGACAAGCCAGAAAACACCTTCATCATCGGCGGTGAACAAATCTTCCGTCTATACCTGGATCAATGCGACAAGGTATATGCCACCGAAATCCACGCCAACATTGAAGGCGACACCTACTTCCCTGCGCTCGACAAAATCCGCTGGAAAGAAACCAGCCGGCAAGCCCAACCGCCTGAAAACGGTTTAACTTACGACTTCGTCATCTACGAAAAAGCGTAAGTAATATAGTACCTACCGGGAATGTTCCCATTCTAAATAGGGAGTGTGGTTTACCTTACAGCAAGGCTAAAAAGCATCCTTCTGAAGAAGAAACCACCTGCTCAAAACAAAGAAAAGCGGATTCATCATTCAGGTGCAGCGACTTCGGCGCGTAGCAGCGTCGGAGCAAACCTGAATGATGAATCCGCGACTCTCAAAAAGAACGAGTTAAACTCAAAAAGAACAAACTCAACGCAACTTACATATAATCCTCAAGCGGCGGACAAGTACAAACCAAATTCCTATCCCCATAAGCATTATCAACCCGTGCCACCGGCGGCCAATACTTGCTATCCGGTGACACCGAATGCGGATAAGCCGCCTCGGTGCGGGAATATCCATGTTCCCAACTATCAGCCACCAACATCCGGGCCGTATGCGGTGCATTCACCAGCACATTATCCTGTGCATCCACCTGCCCCTTCTCTACCTGCTCAATCTCCTTGCGAATCGCAATCATCGCATTAATAAAACGATCCAGCTCCTTCAGGCTCTCTGACTCGGTCGGCTCCACCATCAGCGTGCCCGCCACCGGAAAACTCATCGTTGGCGCATGAAAACCATAATCCACCAACCGCTTCGCCACATCATCCACCGTCACACCGCTGCTATCCTTGATAGGACGTAAATCCAGAATACATTCATGTGCAACACGCCCATTGCGCCCCGAATACAGCACAGGATAATAAGGTGCCAGCCGCTTCGCAATATAATTCGCATTCAGCAACGCCACCTCGGTTGCCCGCTTCAGCCCCTCCGCCCCCATCAGGGCAATATATACATAAGAAATAGGCAAAATACTGGCAGACCCATAAGGTGCTGCAGAAACCGGCCCTGTCAATGAACGCTCATCACGTAACCCCTGCTCACTCAACACACCCGGTAAAAACGGTGCCAGATGTGCACGCACGGCAATCGGCCCGACACCCGGCCCACCACCACCATGGGGAATACAAAACGTCTTATGCAAATTAAGGTGCGACACATCTGAACCAAACAACCCCGGCTTGGCCAGCCCCACCATTGCATTCATATTTGCACCATCAAGGTAAACCTGTCCCCCTGCCTGGTGCACCAAATCACAAATCCCGGTAATCGCCTCTTCAAACACACCATGTGTGGAAGGATAAGTCACCATTAAGGCCGCAACCCGGTCACCGATCTTATCCAGCTTCACCTTTAGATCACTCACATCCACGTTACCATTCACATCGGTGGCAATCACAACCACATCCATCCCGGCCAAATGGGCTGATGCCGGATTAGTGCCATGGGCAGAAGCGGGAATCAGGCAAACATTACGCTGATGTTGCCCATTAGCCTGATGATAGGCACGAATCGCCAAGAGCCCGGCATACTCACCTTGTGCGCCTGAATTGGGCTGCAAACTGATCGCCTCATAACCCGTAATTTCACACAAGGCACGTGACAGACGATCTAACAACACATCGTAGCCTGCCGCTTGCCCCCGGGGTGCATAAGGATGCAAATTCGCAAACTCGGGCCAGGTAATCGGAATCATCTCTGCCGTCGCATTCAGCTTCATGGTGCAAGAACCCAATGGAATCATGCTGCGATCCAGGGCAAGATCTTTATCGGCCAGACTGCGCAAATAACGCAGCATATCGGTTTCAGAATGGATACTGGAAAAAACGGGATGCGTTAAAATCGCAGACTGCCTGGCCACACTATTGGGCACAAAAACATCCAGTTCAGTATAAAGCCCGGCAACATCTGGCGCTTGCTGACCCACACCTGCGGCAATCACACTCACCAACTGTTGCAGGTCTTCAAGCGTAACCGTTTCATCCAGGGAAACGGCAAAACTGTCACTGGCAGGCTGACGTACATTAATTTGCGCACTCAGGGCCGCCTTGACAACCTCTGACGCCAATGCGGTATTGACATGCAAAGTATCAAAAAAGGTGTCATTAACCGCATTCAGGCCCAGACGTGCCAGAGCCTCTTTTAACACCAGCGTACAAACATAAACCCGCTGCGCAATTGCACGAATACCATTGGCACCATGGTAAACCGCATACATACTGGCCATGACCGCCAGCAGAACCTGTGCCGTACAAATATTGGAAGTCGCCTTTTCACGTCGAATATGCTGTTCACGTGTTTGCAAGGCCAGCCTTAAAGCCGGATTACCCTGAGCATCAACCGAAACCCCAACCAGACGGCCGGGGATATTACGTTTGAAGGCATCTTTACAAGCCATGAAACCGGCATGCGGACCACCAAAACCCAAGGGAACGCCAAAGCGCTGCGCACTGCCAACGGCAATATCGGCATGCCACTCACCAGGTGCCTTCAAAATGGCCAATGCCAGCAAATCGGTAGCCACTGCAACAACCGTGCCTTTTTCCTGCAAGGCAGCGGTTAAGCCAGCATAATCCAGCACTCCACCAAGGCTATGCGGATACTGCAACAACACGCCAAAACAATCGGGGATATCTTCCTGTTCATTGCCACAAACCACCTCAATATCCAAAGCCCCGGCACGGGTCCGGATAACCTCAATGGATTGCGGATGACAATGACTGGACACAAAAAACACATTACTTTTGGATTTGGATACCCGTTTAGCCAGTGTCATTGCTTCGGCAGCAGCTGTTGCTTCATCAAGCAAAGAGGCGTTGGCAACCGGCAAGCCGGTCAAATCAGCCACCATTGTCTGGAAATTCAGCAATGCTTCCAGACGACCCTGGGAAATTTCCGGCTGATAAGGTGTATAAGCGGTATACCAGGCCGGATTTTCAAGAATATTGCGCAAAATCACATTAGGCGTGTGGGTACCGTAATAGCCCTGCCCTATATAGTTCCTGTACAGCTTATTGCCAGATGCAATGTGCTTGAGCTCGCCCAACACCTCGGTTTCACTGCGGGCATGATCCAAAGCCAATGGCCCAGCAAGGCGGATACCCGAAGGCACAATTTCCTCGATCAGGTCGTCCAGGCTTTCGGCTCCAATAACAGACAGCATTTTTGTTTGCTCGGCTTCGGTAGGTCCTACATGCCGACCAATAAACGCCTGAGACACATCCTTATGTGTACGCAACATATTTTTCTATCCCATAAAAATGGTGATTATTCAGCCTGTTCCTGATAACCGGCGGCATCCAGCAGCGTTTCGAGATCAGCCGGATTATTGGGCTTTATCTTGAAGATCCAGTTTACATAAGCATCTTCATTGATCAAATTGGGCTCTTCTTCAAGCGCTTGGTTGAAAGCCACTATTTCACCATCCACCGGTGCATAAATATCTGAAGCCGCCTTGACCGATTCAACCACTGCCGCTGTTTCACCCGCATTCAGGGCATCGCCCACATTGACATCGCCCACATAAACCAGATCACCCAGTTGGTCCTGTGCATTGTCTGTAATCCCAACTACAAAAACATCATCTTCAACCAAAACCCATTCGTGTGTTTTGGTGTATTTACGATCGGTAGGCAAATTCATTGATAACTCCTGATTTATATATGACAAACACGTTTTACACGTAACATTAGCATTAATTTCTTTAATATTGACAGATAGCCCGCGATACAACGGGGTCAAGACACCATGGGTTTACCGTTACGCACAAAAGGCAGTGCGCACAAGGTCGCTGGCAGCCATTTTCCACGCAGCTCCACGTGTACCGGCTCACCCGCCTGAACGCCTTCGGGCAAACGGGCAAAACCAATGGAAAAACCCAAAGTGGGTGACATGGTACCACTGGTCATCTCGCCTTCGCCCAATTCAGTCCTTACTTTCATATGTGCCCGCATGACACCACGCTCATTCAGTTTTATGCCAATAAAAGCATTGCGTTTTGGCGTTTGGGTAATTGCCTTGCGACCAATAAAATCCCGGGCTTCGTCTTTAAGGCTGACTGTCCAGCTCAACCCTGCCTGGGCTGGCTGAGTGGCTTCATCCATATCCTGACCATACAAATTCATGCCTGCTTCAAGGCGCAAGGTATCCCGGGCTCCCAGGCCACACGGCTTTACCCCCTGCGCCAGCAACTCGTTCCAGAAAGCCACCACCTGGCTGGCGGGCAAGACAATTTCAAAACCGTCCTCTCCGGTATAGCCGGTACGGGCCACCATCAGGTCCTGCTCTACAAAGGCAGCGGTAAAGGGTGACAAGGATTCGGTTTGTGTTTTCAGGCCGGAACGTATGGCCCAGACTTTTTCACGGGCATGCGGCCCCTGCACGGCAATCATGGCCAGATCATGACGCGGGGTAATGACCACTTGCTTATCACCCTCTTGTTTGGCCTGTGCCTGCAACCAGGCCACATCAACCGTGGCCCTGCCCGCATTCACCACCAGACGCCAGTTATCGCTGGCAAAGAAATAAACAATCAGGTCATCAATTACGCCCCCTTCGGGGTTTAACATGCAGCTGTATAAAGCCTTGCCTGGCACGGTAAGCCGGGACACATCATTGGCCAGAACGCGACGCAAAAAATCCAGCGAGCCCGAACCTGAAACATCAACGTTCAACATATGAGAAACATCGAACATACCCACCGCATTGCGCACAGCATGGTGCTCTTCGATTTGAGAACCATATGACACCGGCATATCCCAGCCACCGAAATCCACCATTTTGGCGCCTAGCGAGATATGTGTGTCGTGCAGGGGGGTAAATTGAAGATTTTCAGATGACATGAGAGAAACCCTGATTAGTATTTTTAATTTACAAAGGAACTGCCCGGATTTGGCACGGCCATGCAACTGCCCATGCCAACCATTGCAGAAAATTATATTACTAATTTGATAGGGTAAATAAGCTGTTTTCTAGGTATTTACCAGAGATGCCCGAGATCCGAATTCATGATACAAACTAACATCCTGGTTTTTACTAACCACTAAAACCTAACGATCCTACATGTTTTTGCAATACCCCTGTCACAATAAATCTGTTAATGTAGACCTAATTACAACCAAAAGGAGAAAACTATGGATAATGGTTTTTACGCAACCTCGATTGCCGAATCAAAAACAAATCCCGGCATTACCGTTATTGAAGATGCCCGCATCCGCGGCGGCGATGCCAACTATCTTTACTCGGGAACCATACAGGCAACAACCCCTGATGAAGTCGTTGCCAACCTGAAAATCAGAGCCTATAAAGCCCAGGCAAATGAAACATTCGGCACCATAGACAACACCTTCGACTTGTCCCTGACTGGTATCCAAACCGAAAACGGCTTTGTAATGACCGGCTACTCGCCAAGCGGCCGGGAAATCAAGATTGAAGCAACCAAAATAGCCAATATAGATTTATAGGCTTTTTAGCTGGCGATTGTGGACCACTTACTTTTAAAGCGCCTGTCCACAAGCCACACCGGATGCCCAAGCCCACTGGAAATTATAACCACCTAGCCAACCTGTTACATCAACCACTTCACCTATAAAATACAGGCCAGGCTGTTTTTTGGATTGCATGGTTTTCTGATCCAGTTCTGAGGTATCCACTCCCCCTTTCATGACTTCGGCTTTTTTATAACCGGCCGTACCGGTTGGTATTAATTGCCAGTCATGAATCAGGGTGGCCAATTCCCTTATTTTCTTATCGGGCATATCGGCCAGGCGCGCATCCGCGGCAATACCCATATTTTCCAGCCAGCACTCGGCCAGCCGCTTGGGCCACATACCACCCAATACGGTTAACAACTGTTGCCGGCTACCCGATTTCTTTTCAATCAACCCGGACTCAAGACTCAGCTCGGGTTGCAGATTAAGCATAATAGGACTGCCTGGCTCCCAATAACTGGAAATCTGTAAAATGGCCGGCCCCGACAAGCCCTTATGGGTAAACAGCAGATCTTCATGAAACTGGGGTTTCTTTTTCCCGGTACCTGTTGCCACCACTGTTTCCAGGGATACACCAGCCAGTGCACTGAAGTGACGCCAGATGTCGGCATCAAACGTCAGGGGTACCAGTGCCGGACGGGGTTCAATCACTTTCAGGCCAAACTGGCGGGCAATTTTCATGCCATAGTCGGTAGCGCCCAATTGGGGAATAGCCATCCCACCGGTAGCCACCACCAGCTTTGCAGCACGAATGGTGCCTGCCGAGGTTTGCAGCACAAAGGATTGATCATCTGGACGGGTTATGTCATTAACCGCGCAACCCATTCGCCAGGCCACCTTGCCCTGCTCACACTCAGCTCGCAGGACATGAATAATATCTTCACTGGAGTGGTCGCAAAACAATTGCCCTTTATGCTTTTCATGCCAGGCAATTTTGTATTTTGCCAGCAAAGCCAGAAAATCTTGCGGCGTATAGGCCAACAAGGCAGAACGGCAAAACCGGACATTATTGGAAATAAATTGCTGATGTGTGGTTCCCAGGTTGGTGAAATTGCAGCGGCCACCGCCGGAAATGCGAATTTTCTCTGCCAGTTTGGTGGCATGGTCAATTAACACGACTTTCCGGCCACGCTGGCCTGCGGCGGCGGCACACATCATGCCTGCCGCCCCTGCTCCTATGATGGCTACATCAAATACTGCGCTGTTACTCATCAAGTCTCAGACAATCCACGTAAAAGCGGGTATTTCCATTCTTATCAATCTCGTTACCCAGACCATGAATGAAGGTTTCAAAACCGGGGAACTTTGCATTGAAGGAGCGGGCAAACTGCAGGTATTCAACAATGGTTTTATTGAACTGTTCACCCGGAATCAATAACGGAATACCCGGTGGGTAAGGCGTTAACAAAACACCGGTTACCCTTCCTTCCAGATCGTCAATACTCACCCTTTCAACATCCCGGTGAGCCATCTTGTCGAAGGCATCAGACGGTTTAAGCGCTGGAACCATATCACTTAAATAAACTTCGGTGGTCAGACGGGCCACGTCATGATCCCGGTATGCTTCGTGAATCATCTGGCATAAATCGCGCAGACCCATGCGTTCATACTGTTTATGATTGGCGCAAAAATCGGGCATGATACGCCATAGGGGTTGATTACGGTCGTAATCGTCCTTGAACTGCTGCAAGGCCGTCAGCATGGTGTTCCAGCGACCCTTGGTAATCCCAATGGTGAACAGGATGAAGAAGGAATACAGGCCGGTTTTTTCAACCACAATTCCATGTTCAGTCAGGTACTTGGACACCAATGCGGCTGGAATGCCACTTTCGTCAAAGCTACCGTTAATATTAAGCCCGGGGGTGATAATAGTGGCCTTGATCGGGTCAAGCATGTTGAAGCCTTCAGCCAGATCACCAAAGCCGTGCCATTCCTCACCGGAACGCAGGAACCAGTCATCTTGCGTGCCGATGTCATCGGGCACCAGGCGATTTGGTCCCCAAACACGGAACCACCAGTCATCTTTACCATACTCGGAAGCCACTTTGCGCATCGCACGACGAAAATCCAGGGCTTCTTTAATGCTTTCTTCCACCAGGGCAGTACCGCCTGGCGGCTCCATCATGGCAGCCGCCACATCACAGGAAGCAATAATGGCATACTGTGGCGAGGTGGACGTATGCATCAGATACGCTTCATTGAAAATATTGCGGTCCAGTTCACGGCTTTCGGACTCTTGCACCACAATTTGGGAAGCCTGTGAAATACCCGCCAACAGTTTGTGCGTGGAGTGCGTGGCATACACCATGGCATTCTTGCTGCGCGGGCGCCCTTCACCAATGGCATGCATATTGTTATAGAACTCATGGAAAGCCGCATGCGGCAACCAGGCTTCATCAAAATGCAGGTTTTCAACCATGTCACCCAGTTTTTCCTTGATCATTTCAACGTTATAAATAACGCCGTCATAAGTACTTTGGGTAAGCGTAAGGATTTGCGGTTTCTTGTTTAGCGCATTGCGGGCAAACGGGTTCGCTTCGATTTTCTTGAGGATATTTTCGGGTTCGAACTCTTCAAGCGGAATGGGACCGATGATACCCAGGTGGTTGCGGGTAGGACGCAAGAACACCGGAATGGCGCCCGTCATGGTAATGGCGTGCAAAATAGACTTATGGCAGTTGCGATCGACCACCACCACATCATTGGACGCCACGTTGGCATGCCACACGACTTTATTTGACGTAGAGGTGCCGTTGGTGACAAAAAAGCAATGATCCGCATGAAAAATACGGGCTGCATTTTTTTCGGATTCGGCCACCGGCCCGGTATGATCCAGCAATTGACCCAGTTCTTCTACCGCATTGCAGACATCGGCACGCAACATGTTTTCACCAAAAAACTGGTGAAACATTTGCCCAACCGGACTTTTCAGGAACGCAACCCCCCCCGAATGGCCCGGACAATGCCAAGAGTAAGAGCCATCCTGGGCGTATTTAACCAGTTCACGGAAAAACGGTGGTGGCAGGCTGTCCAGATAGCTGCGTGCTTCGCGGATAATATGGCGCGCCACAAACTCGGGCGTATCTTCAAACATATGAATGAAGCCATGCAATTCACGCAAAATATCATTGGGAATATGCTGGGAGGTTCTGGTTTCACCGTACAGGTAAATAGGGATTTCAGCATTGCGAAAACGCAGTTCACCAATGAACGAGCGCAGGTTTTTAATCGCAAACGCAACGTCCTCGGGGGAATCCACATCAAACTCTTCGTCGTCGATGGATAAAATAAAGGCACTGGCCCGGCTTTGCTGCTGGGCAAACGAGCTAAGGTCACCATAGCTGGTGACCGCCAGCACTTCCACCCCTTCTGCCTTGATGGCATCAGCCAGGGCGCGTACACCAAACCCGGAAGCACTTTCCGAGCGAAAATCTTCGTCAATAATAACGATGGGAAAGCGAAACTTCATTCGAAACTCCTTCACTCACAAGACCGTGAGCAACTATTATGTTCTTGGCAGTGTTACGCCCTGTTGACCTTGATACTTTCCACCACGATCCTTATATGAAGTTTCACATTCTTCATCGCTTTCCAGAAACAGCATTTGGGCACATCCTTCACCAGCATAAATTTTGGCGGGTAACGGGGTCGTGTTTGAAAACTCAAGCGTCACATGGCCTTCCCATTCGGGCTCCAGCGGAGTGACATTAACGATAATGCCACAGCGGGCATAGGTGCTTTTACCCAGGCAAATGGTCAGCACATTGCGAGGAATCCTGAAATACTCGACCGTACGGGCCAGAGCAAAGGAGTTGGGCGGAATAATGCATACATCACCCACGAAATCAACGAATGATTTTTCGTCAAATGACTTGGGGTCGACAATCGTGGAGTTGATATTGGTGAAAATCTTGAACTCGCTAGCACACCGCACATCGTAACCATAACTGCTGGTGCCATAACTGACGATTTTTTCACCATTTACCGAGCGAACCTGCCCCGGTTCAAAGGGTTCGATCATTCCGGCTGCCGATGCTTCCCGGATCCAACGATCATTCTTTATGCTCATTGCCTTACTCTCAGTAAAATTGCACAAACCGGTTTTGCCTTTTTCCCAAAACCGGATCTATAATTGAATATGGAATTGTAGCCTTACCCGAAGCCTTGCAACCCTGATTTACCCTAATCCCTGAAAAAACGCCGGTAGACAAATTCAATCCCGTTAGTCGTACCCACTTTTGCATCGACTGTTATATATCTGAACAGCTTATAACTGGCCTTGACCACCGTCCCGGTACCGGCCAGTGCCTGTTCCACACTGACCGTCACCCCATTGGCGAATTTCTTGCTGGCGACAAAAAACTGGGTCGCCAGATTGCTGGAAGCATCAAACTCCAGACCGGAAGCCACAGTTTGCTCAGGCAAAACACTCCCTGATTTACCCAAATCACCGGTACGCACGGCCACATCATCAAGACCCAATTGCCGGTAAAAAGGCTCACCGCCCCCCAAAATGGATGAACCAACCGAAAACAGCAAGGCAATATCGCCACCATTACTGTCGGGACCACGCCCCATGATCAGCCAGGATAATTTTTCCACCTCGCTCACATCAGGGTAAGACACCAGCGTAATCCTTGGTCGTCTGGCCGTCCCCACCACTCGCAGGCCGGCCTCCACTTCGGGACCGGTCCGAATGGCTTCAATATCCAGCACAGGATTGGCAATATTGCCCTGAAAGGTGATCCGTCCGCGACGAATTTGCAATCGCTGGCCATACGCCTCGATAGCGCCACCACGGGTACGGAATGCCCCTAATGCGGTCAGGCGACCGTCTCGTTGAATAATATTCAAGTCCCCGACAAGCCCCGAGTTCAGACCCATACCCACCAGATAAAAACGCGGTCCCAAATCAACCGTAAAATCCAGATTCAGGTTAGTGGTGGATTCACTTGGGACCACTTCTTTCTGGCCAGGCTGAAGCACAACCACGTCACTATCCACCGACGGCACGGTTCCCAGAATGTCAATACTGGCCCAACCGGCATCGGCCGTTACCTTGCCAACAATATCAATATTTGGCAGGCTGGCATCAATATCAACATTACCACTGACCATGGCAAAACGGTCTGCCCGCTGCACAATCGGGTAATGATCCAGTGTCACTTTCACATTACCCTTGCTGTTCATCAGATTCCAGCGACCGGTAATGTTCATGCTGCCGTTCTGGGCCGGCGGATTTTCTTCAATCCATTGTTTGGTCCGCCATTCAGTTGGCATCACCCTGATCACCGAAGGAAAATACAGGGAATTGATCACAAATTCGTTATTGCGGAAGGTCCCCTTAAGGGTCCCGTCAAGCAGGCGCACCCCATTGTCAATCTGTACAACCCTTACTTTATCGCCAGTGACAGTGCCTGACGTTGCCCATTGGCCGGACGCACTGCTTTGCGCCGTCATGTCTATATTGACACTGCCCCCCAGATCAAGCAGATCTCCGGTAAAGGCCGAGAGCCAGGCGATGTTATCCAGCCGGCCTTTAACGGCAACATTGGTGCCGCCATTCAAATCTGGCACCAGGCCATTCATCCGGCTATTGACGCGAGCCGTTAATGTCCCCTTTTCCTGGGTATCAATGACCAGATCGGCCAATACCTGGCTTTGTGTTCCCGATACCGGATTAGCCCTTAAGCTCAGGGACATTTGCTTCAAACCCAAAACGAATGGATCCCGAAGGGGAACAATGAAATCTCCCCCGACCCGCTTCAGGTTGGCCGTACCCGCCAGGGCACCATCAAACTGCAGGTCCCAGTCCAGATCAAGGAACAGGTTTTCATCAATCGGTTTCTTCTTGCGACTGTCTACAACACTACCGTTGCCACCCGCTCTTTCTTCTACCAGACCCAGCGCATCCTGGATATCTTTAACCAATGCTGGATTAATCAACAGGCGATCAATGGAACCCTTACTGGCCCATTTACCATCCCTGCCACTGGCCCCCCCCTGGTTGATCGCCACCTCATACCTGCCTGGCAGGCTGATTCTCAGCAAAGAGGCGCCCAGTTGCCATTCGGGCTTGCCACCGACACCGGCAGGCAAGAACATGGCATCCAGCGGTTTTTCCTGATTGGCCGAGAAACCGGCATGTGAAACCTGAAGCCGGTCAAGGGTACCTTGCCAGCCATCAGCACCCGGAGACAATTCTCCCCAGAACCCCTTCAACCCGACATCAAAACTGACAGGCGCCTGCCCCAGTTCTTTGGATTTACCCTGAGAAAACGTGCCTTTAAGCCCAATTACATGATTGGCCAGTGAGCCGTCCAGATTGCCGTTTAAAACCAGACTGCCGGGCAAACCTGGCCAAAAATCGGAAAACCGTGGCGCATTGACTGCCAGCACCAGCTTGTCAGCCGGTTGCCCGAAAGCACCTGATGACTTGATGCTACTGCTGCCCAGCGTCAGGTTAATATCCGCCTTGGGAATCGTATAAACATGCGGATCAATAGCGCCAACAACCACGCCCCCGGATGAGCCCAACTCGCGCAACAGGGCAACATCAAGCTGGCCACGCAGCTTCTGTTTGTTCCACTGGCTGCCCTCGTCAAAATCTCCCTTGACATGCGCACTCAACAAACCCACATCCGGAGACAACTCCGCATCCAGTTCCAGCCGGGAACTTAGCACCGAAGGAGGAACAATCCCTTCAAGTAACTTGCCCAGTGCCAGCTTTTGCATGGCCAATGAACCGAGGATGTTGTAAGAGCGATTTACCTCATTGGGTGTTACCGCTACCTGGGTTTGCAAGGCAGAGCCGTCAGGCAGGCTTAAGTTGACATTTGCATCGCGCAAATAATAGGCGGACAGCATATCGGCATTGATATTGGCACTAAGATTTGATTTTTCACCCTGCCCCGAAGCGGTCAAGTTAATAAAATCGCCTTTGCCATCGCTACCAGGCTGCTGCGTTATATTCAGGCTTAACGCATGAAAATCAAGCGGCACCGGGGTGGGAAACGGCAAAACACCCGTGCCATCGGTTCGATGAAGATTAAAACTCCCTAGCAAGACCTGGTCAAATGCAAAGTCCCAGTTGGTATCCAGTACGATTTCCTGGCGTTCGTCTTTCTTTTTGCCATTGGCGGTGGCCAGCTTTTCTTTCAGGGCCGGATCCATTAATTGCCTTACCTGGTCTATCAGCTCGGGGCTAATGGCCAAATCCTTGATAGCGCCCTTGGTTTGCCATTTCCCGTTACTACCCTGGGCACCTTCCTGCGAAATGGATACTTTATGATCATTGGGCAACTCAAGACTTAAGGCCGATGCCCCAACCGTCCACTGGGTTTGACCGCCAACCGCGGCGGGCACCAGCGAAAACGACAAGGGTGACGTTTGCAACAGCCGAAGACCGGCATGCCTGGCATCCAGTGTCTCAAGGGTACCCACCCAACTATTGCTTTCTTTAACCCTGGCCCAGCGCCCACGCAGATCCAAATCCAGTGTTACCGGCGCCTTGCCCAGACGGTTATCGGCGGCATCGGCATACATGCCCTGCAAAGCCAGTTGGTGATTTTGCAAATTGCCATCCAGGACACCATTGAAATTAATGCTGCCTGGCAAGCCCGGCCAGAATGAAGCCAGTGTGGGGGCATTCACATCAAGCGCCAACTGGCTGTGTTCTTCACCAAAACCACCCGAACCGGCAATCCGGTTATTACCCAGCACCAGGTAAATATCGGTATCTGACACACGCAGGTTTTCATAACGGGTGCTGACCTGTTGCTGTTCTGAAGGATCAACGGCAACCGGGGTGGATAAAAACAGGCCATCGGTATTGATCCGGGTTTTCAAATGCCCGTCCAGAGGCTGAGTATTCCATTGGCTTGGCTGTTTGAAGCGAGCATCCAGCACCACATTCTTGATTTCCTGTTGATCCAGCAAGTCTATATCAACACGAATATCACTGTTCAATAAAGCCTGGGGTACCGCGCCCGCCAGCAGTTTATCCAGCGCCAGGTCTTGCATGCTCAGCGTGGTACTGATTTTATCCGCATGATTCTCACCCTGGTTTTTATGCACCTCTGTTTTCAATTGCAAACGGGAGTTGTCGGTCAGGTTAAGGTTGACATGACCATCCCGTAAAGGAAATGGCGAATCAAGATTCAGATTCAGGCTCATGTCCATGGAAGACTTGTTACCCTGCCCAATACCCGTAATAGCCATCATAGCAGGCGCATCTGCTTGCCGGGTTTCCTGCACCCGGATACCCAGGGTATTGAAATCCAGAGGAATGGTCACATCCAGCGGCAATATGCTATCGCCCCCGGTACGCTGCAAATTGACAGCACCGCTCAATGCCTGCGCCTGCTGGAATTGCCAGTTGCCATCATAAATGACATCAGTTATTTGTTTAGCTTTTGCAGCCACCGGTTTTTCTTCATCACCGCTGGCCAGCGACTGCTGGATATCTTTGATTAATTGGCGACTGACCGTTAAGTTGGAAAAATCTCCCTGCGTTTGCCAGCCACTTTGACTGCCTTCTGACGTCAGGTGATCCAAGGTTGCCTGCTTGCCATTTAACGCCAGTTTGAATTGCGATTTACCCACTGACCATTGTTTTTCCCGGCCAAGGGCCTCTGGCGCAAGATAAAGCGCCAGCTTGTCCTGCTGCTCAAGACGGATTTTCGCATGTTGCACCTTCAGGCCCGCAAGATCGGCCTGCCAAACTGGCTGGCCCTGCTCATTTTGACCCAATGCACCTTCAAGGCGGGTTTCCAGACTGACGGGCGCTTTGCCAAGCTGGCGGGAATCCGATTGGGCAAATGTGGCTTTCAGCAACGCATCATGCTTTACCAACGAGCCGTTAAGCTCTCCATTCACACTACCCCTGCCCTCAAGGCCAGGCCACAGGCTGGCCAGTTCTGGCAGATTAATATCCAGCAACAAGCGGCTGTCAGCATGCCCGAAACCACCCGAGGAGCGGATTTTATTCTTGCCCTGAACCAGATCAATATGCGCGTTATCAATATAAATATCATCTGCCGAGGACAGATTCTTGAGCTGTAAGTTGATATCGCCCGACAAGGCTTGCCGGTTCCAGCGACTGGCGGCATCTATGTTGGCCTGCAAATCTACCTGACGCAATTCATCCCATCCGGTCAAGTCAGCCTTGAAACCGAAACGGGCGGTTAACAATGATTCCGGTACGGCACCGGCCAGTACTTGATGCAAGGCCAGCCGGTTGCTTAACACACTTCCTTCCAACCGGTCACTGCCATCAACACCCTGTTTTTCTTTCAGTTCGGCATTCAGCAACAGCGAGGAACCATTTTCAAACGCCAGTTCCAAATGTGCGTTTTGAAGGGGGGCCGGGGCAAACAGGTTTAAGGTAGTATTGGCATCCAGCATTACCCCCTGTCCGTTACCATCCAACGTAATGCCCAGGCGCTCTGCCGAGCCCTGTGCCCGCAAATTCAGATCAAAGATACAACTGCCGCTGTGCTGCCCCCGCAATACCGAGGTAGCCAGGAAGCGGTCCAGGCAAATAGGCGAGTCCCGATTTTCACTGGATGCTTTGACTTGCAGATTCAACGCCAGTGGCCAGGGCGACTTGAGTTGGGTTATCTTGAGATTACCGCTAAGATCGCTATTGATCAGATCGTGGGCGATATGCACACTATCTATTTTTCCACTGGCCTGTTCCTGATTGACCAGCAAATTGCTTACCCAGAACCCGCTAAGCCCAATGGGTAAATGAGTGCCATCGGCCTGCATCAGTGCAAAACTGCCAATGCGTATCGTATCAACCTCTATGGTTACCGGCAGGCCTGGCATGGTAAATGGGGCGGATTCAGTTTCAGGCTCTGGGTATTCTACCGCCAGCAGGCGAATATCCAGGTCGCCCACTTCCATATGCGTGACCTTAAGACGACGATTGAAAAGCGCCAGCCACCTTACCTGCACACGCGCATTGGTCGCCACCACGCTTACCTCAGGGGTATCAATCACCAGCCGATCAAGTTTAAGGCCACTCCAGATGGTTCCTTCAACCTCGCCCATTTCACCGCCCACCTGGGCCAATACATTGCGTAAGGTCCATTTACTGCCAGCACTGGTACCCAGCGCCCAGAACAGGAAAGCGGCAAGCAGGAAAAGCACCAGCAAAGGGGTGGTTTTCCATTTAAGCCATTTTTTCAAATGCCTGCGGATCCTGCTCAAAACGCCACCCCTAAAGAAAAGTGCAGTCTTAATTTACGGTCACGCTGCCCCCAGGCCAAATCAAGTGACAAGGGCCCGGCCGGTGTCTTGACAATCGCACCCACCCCATAGCCCAGGGCAATTTTCATGTCCCGAAAAGAAGGCGCTGCATCACCGGCATCAACAAACACGCTCATGCCAAAACGGTCATCAAAGTAATGCATGTACTGGGCACCCACCACCGCCA
>CAZPNE010000023.1:0-18582 GCA_964588255.1 uncultured Advenella sp.
TTATGAAAACAATGAACATACCCATTATTTTGACTTGGATGCGGGTTGCCATGATCCCGCTGGTCATTGCCTTATATTATCTGCCAACCGAGTGGATGGGCATTCATCTGCGCGATACGATTGGTGCGCTTGCCTTTATTGTGGCGGCGCTAACTGACTGGTTTGATGGCTGGCTGGCCAGACGCTGGAACCAGACGTCTTCTTTTGGGGCATTTTTAGACCCGGTTGCCGATAAACTCATGGTTTGCGCGGCTTTGCTCATTTTGCTCGACCTAGGTCGCCTGGATTCTTTTATTGCGCTTATTATTATTGGACGCGAGCTTACTATTTCCGCCTTGCGTGAATGGATGGCCACGATTGGTGCACGCGATAGCGTAGCCGTGCACTGGCTGGGCAAACTCAAAACCATGGCGCAAATGGTGGCTATTCCCTGTTTGATGTTTGCCCAAACCTGGCAAGGCATTCCTTTTTACCAAGTGGGGCAGGTACTTGTATATATAGCTGCCCTGTTAACAGTATGGTCCATGTTTTACTATATGCGTAAAGCATGGCCTATTATCCGGAAACAGGCTTGAAAATAACCGTCTGGTAGTATGAATTAACCACTTGTATCAGGGTGGTTAATTTTTTAAAAAACAAAATAGATCTGAGACATGAACACACAAGTATTATCTCCTGATACAACGCTTGATGAAAAGAAAGCAGCAAGCCGTGACTGGCAAGTCATTTCCCTGATTGGGGTGGTGCATGCCGGCTCCCACTTTTTTCAGCTGGTGTTGCCATCCCTGTATATTTCCCTTAACCGGGAATTCGGTTATAGCTTTGTAGAGCTGGGACTGATTACCACGGTGTTTTTTGTTGTTTCAATGTTGGGCCAGGCCAGTTCGGGCTTTATTGTCGATAAAAAAGGGGGGCGGCCGGTGTTGCGCTTTGGTTTGGCGTTCATGGCGCTTTCCGCTTTCCTGATGGCCGTGGCACCCGGGTATCCGGTTTTGCTATTGGCAGCCATCATCGGGGGCATGGGCAATGCCGTGTTTCATCCGGTGGATTTTTCTCTTCTCAATCAGCATGTCGGCTCAAAACGGCTTGGGCATGCTTTTAGTGTGCATGGGGTATCGGGTAACCTTGGCTGGGCATTTACGCCTGTTTTTATAACGTTCATGATTGCCATTACTGGTTCATGGCGTATTGCGGCGGCTGCAGCCGGTGTTTTATTGCTACTATTGCTGTTGCTGACCTTTATTAAAGCCGACCTGATTGCGCCTGTCAAACACACTAAACAGGCCACACAGCCAGACCCCAGCCAGGCCATAAAGTTTACTGAAAAATTGCTGGTTCTGCTCAAAAATCCGGCTTTGTGGGGGGCCTTTATCTTTTTTGCCTGCGGCACGATCGCCATGTCATCGGTACAGAACTTTACTGTACCCATTATGGATGCCCTTTATGGCATTGGTAAGGAAGTGGCCAGCACGGCTTTGTCGCTATACATGGTTTCAGCAGGCGCGGGGCTACTGGTAGGAGGCTTTCTGGCTGGCACCACCCGTCGGACTGAAAAAATAGTCGGTGCTGCCCTGTTTTCTTCCGGAGCGGTCTTCTTATTGTTAGCCAGTAGTGTTATTCCGGCCTCTTTTGCGGTATTTGGTCTGTGTATCGCGGGCTTTCTGTTCGGATTGGCAGGGCCTTCGCGCGATATGCTTATCAGGCGGGTGGCGCCCAAAGGAGCAATGGGTTCGGTTTATGGGCTGGTTTATTCGGGTATGGATGTCGGTTCTGCGCTGGGGCCGGTTGCTTATGGCGTCATGCTTGATTACGGCCGGTTTTCAGGGCCATGGATAGGCGCTGGTTTGGCCTCTTTTGTGGCCGTGGCGGCTGCATTTTGGGTCGCTTATTGTGCAAAAGTAAAAGGATTGTAATAAAGGCCATGCAAACAGAAAAACAAAAAGTCCTCACTATGGCACAGCTATTATTTTGTGGTGCATTCATAGTCACGATGTCAATGGGTATCCGTCACGGCTTTGGCTTGTGGCTTCAGCCTATAACCCAGGCTAACGATTGGGACAGGGAAACCTTTTCATTTGCCTTGGCCATGCAAAATCTGGTTTGGGGTTTTACGGGTATTTTTGCCGGAATGGTTTCGGACCGCTTTGGTGCGGTCAAGGTGATTGTCCTAGGGGGCGTTTTATACGCTCTTGGTTTGTTGGGAATGGCGTACTCAACCACCGGACTGGGTTTTATGCTGTCCAGCGGATTTTTAATTGGCATGGCGCAGTCGGGGACTACTTATGCCATTGTTTTTGGCGTCATAGGGCGTAATATTCCGGCTGACCGTCGTTCATGGGCGATGGGGGTTGTCGCGGCGGCTGGCTCTTTTGGCCAGTTTTTAATGGTGCCCGTCGAAAACTTCCTGATTGATTTTTTTGACTGGCAAATTGCCCTGGTGGTGTTAAGCGGGTTTGCGTTGATGATTATTCCGTTGGGTATGGGCTTGCGTGAACCGTCTCCGCTAGCGGGTGTTGCCCATGGAGCAAGGCAAGGCATCATTCCCGCCATTAAAGAGGCATTTGCTTATCCAAGCTTCCGTTTATTGGTGGCAGGGTATTTTGTATGTGGCTTTCAGGTGGTGTTTATTGGCGTGCACATGCCCAGCTATCTTAAAGATGCCGGCATGAAACCAGAAGTGGCCAGCTATGCCCTGGCTTTAATTGGGCTTTTTAATGTATTTGGCACTTATGCAGTTGGCTTGATGGGACAAAAATACCCCAAGCATTATTTGCTGGCCGGTATTTATACTATTCGCGGGATTGCGATTATTTTTTTCTTGCTGGCACCATTAACACCTGTAAGTGTTTATGTGTTTTCTGCCGTAATGGGGCTACTTTGGCTGTCAACCGTTCCGCCCACTAATGCCATTGTGGCGCAAATATTCGGTATCCAGCATTTTGCAATGTTGGGTGGGTTTGTGTTTTTCAGTCATCAAATAGGCTCTTTCCTGGGGGTCTGGCTGGGTGGTATTATGTATGATATCTATGGCAGTTATGATCCGGTGTGGTATTTGGCCATTGGGCTTAGCGTTTTTGCTACCGCCATGAATTTACCGGTCAAGGAGCATGCTATTGTTCGTACGGCTACAGCCAGTTAGTGCAGGAGTACAAACGTTATGAATCCAATCTTAAAAAAAATGTTTATTTATGGCGGGCTATTACTTGTCCTTGCGTTGGTATTTGTTATGTATACACAGCCAAGCCTGTTTATTACCCTGTCTAATCAGTTCTGGTCTTGTTTCTAGTTTTTATTTGCTGTTTTTTCATTTTTACAACACTGCCATGGCAGTGTTTTTTTTTATGCTTCCCGTCTGTTGACCGGGCGTGTGTTTTTTTCAATTATTTTTTATATAGTGAATGTTATATTTCATAATATGAAATCATCATGTTGCGATGTTGAAAAAATAATTTCATAAGCAAAAAAATCATTTCATAATATAATATAATATATATAAGCTATTGAAATAAAAGAATAAAATAAACAGTCTTATATAAGATATAAGTGTGTTTTGCGGTGCCGCAAAAGGATAGAATTTATTCAACTGATCCAACAAATTTTTATCTTTATTTTTTATTTTTCCAGGAGACTTATATGTCAAATCGTGAAACAGCAATCCGCAATTTGCAAAAAGAATGGGCAGAGAACCCACGCTGGCAGGGTATCAAGCGCAATTACAGCGCGGAAGATGTCGTTAAACTGCAAGGTTCCCTGCAACAGGAATACACCCTGGCACGCCGTGGTTCAGAAAAACTGTGGAATTTATTGCACACCGAGCCTTTCGTTAATTCTTTAGGCGCACTGACCGGTAACCAGGCTATGCAACAAGTAAAAGCCGGCCTTAAAGCCATTTACCTGTCTGGCTGGCAAGTCGCTGGTGATGCCAATATTGCCGGTGAAATGTATCCCGATCAATCCCTTTATCCTGTTAACTCTGTACCAAGCGTCGTTCGCCGTATCAACAATTCTTTAACTCGCTGTGACCAGATTCAATGGATGGAAGGCAAAGAACCTGGCGATGAAGGTTTTGTAGATTACTTCGCCCCAATCGTTGCTGATGCCGAGGCCGGTTTCGGTGGTGTCCTGAATGCCTATGAATTAATGAAATCCATGATCGAGGCAGGTGCTTCCGGTGTTCACTTTGAGGATCAATTGGCTGCTGCGAAAAAATGTGGTCACATGGGTGGCAAGGTTCTGGTTCCAACCCGTGATGCAGTTGCAAAATTAACTGCAGCCCGTCTGGCTGCTGACGTTATGGGGGTTCCTACCTTGTTGTTGGCCCGTACCGACGCTGATGCCGCTGATCTTATCACCAGCGATATTGACGAAAATGACCATGAATTCATTACCGGTGAACGTACTGTTGAAGGCTTTTTCCGTACCCGTGCCGGTGTCGATCAGGCAATTTCCCGTGGTCTGGCTTATGCACCTTACGCAGACCTGTTGTGGTGTGAAACTTCAACCCCTAACCTTGATGATGCCAAAAAATTTGCAGAAGCCATTCACAAACAGTTCCCTGGCAAATTGCTGGCTTATAACTGCTCACCATCCTTTAACTGGAAGAAAAACCTGGATGACGTTACCATCGCCAAGTTCCAGAAAGAGCTGGGTGCAATGGGTTATAAATTCCAGTTCATCACATTGGCAGGGTTCCATGCACTGAACTATGGCATGTTTGAATTGGCCCACGGTTATGCCCGTAACCAAATGAGTGCATTCGTTGAATTGCAGCAAAAAGAATTTGCTGCTGCTGAAAAAGGCTTTACTGCGGTTAAACACCAGCGTGAAGTGGGTACCGGTTATTTTGATGCCGTTACACAAACCATTGAAGGCGGCCAAGCTTCAACGACAGCACTAACCGGTTCAACTGAAGAAGCCCAGTTTGCCGCTCACTAAGCATTGAAAAACAGCTTGTAAAGGGCTCCGTTTGGGTGTCTCGCAAGATAGGATGTGAGACACCCGTTTCTTTAACTGAGTTCATCTAACGGTTAGGGGAAAACAACATCGTAACCCTTGTTTCGTTGTTGCTGGGCTAGCGCTTGAGCCAGGTCTGCAACCGCGGTGGCATAGAAATAGCTACGGTTATATTTGGTTATTGCAAAGAAATTGGGGGTGGCGGTGCGATACTCGGTTTTGCCTCGAATCTCATCGGGCAAATTGATAACCCCAAGCTGTTTACCCAATTGCCAGTTTTGGTTACTGTTGCCCGAAAGCGTTGCCCCAGAAGACTGTAACTGTGCCCAACTCAGGTAAGGTTCCAGTCCCCCATCTACCAGGCCGGCAGTATTGGCAGGCAGGCGGACAGGGGCAAATACGGGCGTGTTGCTTTGCCAACCGTGTTTAACCAGGAAATTGGCCACTGACATAATGGCATCTTCCTTACTGTTGCGTAAATCAATCTTGCCATTGTTGTCGCCATCTATGGCGTAGTGCAAAATACTAATCGGCATGAATTGAGGCAGGCCCGTTGCCCCGGCAAATGAGCCTTCTTCATACAATGCGCTAAGTTTTCCCTGGTAGTCCAGGTTAATCAGGGCTGCCAACTGGTTTCTGAACATTTGGCTTTTTTCAGGACGTGCAGCATCAGGGTGCTTGAAGCCCAGGGTATACAGGGCATCAAGCATGCGGAATGAACCCATGTAACGGCCATAAACTGTTTCTACACCAATAATGCTGGCAATAATGGCTGCCGGTACACCATATTGGCGTTCTGCCTGGCTAAGTGTGCTGCGATTGGCGTTCCAGAATTCAGTGCCATGCTTTAAGCGAATTGGCTCTACAAAGCGGGCGCGGTAACTTGGCCAGACACGTTTGATGCGGCCTTTAGGGCCTTGCGGCATAATAAGGTTGGCAACCCTATCGTTGTATTGGGCGTTATCAAGCAAGTTTTGTATATATGATTCGGGAATGCCATATCGTTGGGAAACCTGTTTTACAAACTGTGAAGGTTCGGCAGACAGCGTGGTGTTTTCAACTTCCCAGCCGGTTTTTTTGGAAATGGCTGAAGTGTTTGCGGTATTGGCGGCTGTTTTATTTGCCTGCTCTATGGGGGCACCTGCACAGGCTGTTAAAAGCAGGGTGCTTAGGGCAATCAAAATAGGGTTTCTGGTTTTTAACATCATGATTTGGTGTGGTTGTTTACAGGTTGGGCGCGGTTATTGGATTTTATAGTGGGCTGAATTTGATTTATTGCAAATGTAATTGGTACGCCAATTATTTGAAAGAAATATGTTAGATTGTAATGATTCATCAAAATAAATGGCAGTTTTTTTATCCATAATAATATTCAATCAGAGAGTTGATCGTGGAGACTTTATATATTACACATCCAAACTGTCGTTTGCATATGATGCAAAAGTGGCATCCAGAGGCGCCTGCGCGTCTGGATGAAATCAACGACCGTTTGTTGGCCAGTGGCGTGTCGTCATGCTTAAAACATCTTGATGCACCTAATGCATCAGATGCTGATGTGTTAAGGGTTCATACGCCTGAATACCTTGCCTACCTGAAAGAGCACGTGCCTCAGGAAGGTTATTTCAATATAGACAACGAAGAAACCAGTATGAATCCGCATACCTTGCGAGCCGCTTATTCTGCGGCTGGGGCGGGTATTCTTGCTGTTGATGAAATTATGGGTGGCAATGCACTTAATGCTTTTTGTGCGGTCAGGCCGCCGGGACATCACGCTGAACGTGGTCGGTCCATGGGCTTTTGTTTTTTCAATAATTTGGCCATTGCTGCCCGTTATGCCATTGAAAAATACGAACTGAAAAAAATTGCCGTGATTGATTTTGATGTACATCACGGTAATGGCACTGAAGATATCTTTAGAAATGATCCGCATATTATAATGTGCAGCTTTTTTCAGTATCCACTTTATCCCGATTGCGGTATTACCAACGTGGCGCCCAATATGTTCAATACGCCGGTACCTGCCTTTACCAAGAATGAGGTAGTCAAGGATATTGTCCTGAACAGGTGGTTGCCTGTCCTGGATGATTTTCAACCCGAGCTGATCCTCATATCAGCCGGGTTTGACGCCCATCGGGAAGATGAAATGGGGCAGATGGATCTGGTCGAAAAAGATTATGAATGGATTACCAAAAAATTGATGGACGTGGCCAACCGGTATGCACAAGGCCGAATTATCAGCTTTCTAGAGGGCGGGTATAGTTTATCGGCATTGGGCAGAAGTGTAACAGCTCACATTAAGGCACTGGCTTCTTTATGAAAACTGAAATAGGTCTTCAGTAAAGAAAAATAGCCAGTTATATTAAAATAGCTTACCTTTATCATGACTACATTGTAGAATTGAAAGGTTTTGGTTTATGGCAGTAAAGTTGCCAATATTAGGAGATACTTGAATGAAGGTATTAGTACCTGTAAAACGTGTCGTTGACTATAACGTCAAAGTACGCGTCAAATCAGATCAAACTGGGGTAGATATTGCCAATGTGAAAATGTCAATGAACCCTTTTGACGAAATCGCTGTTGAAGAAGCAACGCGACTGAAAGAAAAAGGTGTTGCGACTGAAGTAGTAGCGGTTTCCTGCGGTGTTACACAGTGCCAGGAAACATTGCGTACGGCAATGGCCATTGGTGCCGACCGTGCCGCGCTGGTTCAAACAGATGTCGAACTTCAGCCTTTGGCCGTTGCAAAATTGCTTAAAGCCATTACCGAAAAAGAGCAGGCTCAATTGGTTATTCTGGGTAAACAGGCTATCGATGATGACGCTAACCAGACTGGTCAGATGCTGGCTGCATTGTTGGGTTGGCCTCAGGCTACTTTTGCCAGCAAAATTGAAATCGAAGGTGATAGCGCCAAGGTTACCCGCGAAGTGGACGGTGGCCTGGAAACCATTTCAGTTAAATTGCCAGCGATTATCACCACAGACTTGCGCCTGAATGAGCCACGTTATGTCACGTTGCCCAACATCATGAAAGCAAAGAAAAAACAACTGGATACCTTCACACCTGAAGATCTGGGTGTTGATGTGACGCCACGCATCAAAACACTGAAAGTATCAGAGCCGCCAGCACGCAAAGCCGGTATTACCGTTCCTGATGTGGCTACCCTGGTAGATAAATTAAAGAATGAAGCAAAGGTGATTTAATATGACGATCTTGGTTATTGCTGAACATGATAATGCAGAATTAAAAGCAGCCACATTAAATACCGTTGCCGCAGCAGCAAAAATTGGTGGTGATATTCACGTTTTGGTTGCCGGTAGTGGTGCTCAGGCTGTTGCCGATCAAGCTGCCAAAGTAGCTGGTGTTAGCGCTGTTCTGCTGGCGGATGCGCCACAATTGGCCGATTCTTTGGCTGAAAACATTGCAGAACAGGTTATTGCCGTTGCCGGTGATTACAGCCATATTCTGTTTCCAGCCACTGCATCTGGTAAAAACGTGGCTCCCCGTGTGGCTGCCAAACTTGATGTTGCCCAACTTTCCGACATCATTGCCGTAGAGTCTGCTGATGTGTTTCACCGTCCTATTTATGCCGGTAACGCTATTGCAACCGTAGAATGTACTGATGCCAAAAAAGTCATTACTGTACGTACGACTGCTTTCGATGCAGTGGCTGCCGAAGGTGGTTCTGCTGCGGTACAAAACATTGAAGCGGTTGCCGATTCAGGCCTGTCTTCATTTGTTGGACGTGACGTTGCGAAAAACGATCGCCCTGAATTGACGGCTGCTGCCATTATTGTTTCTGGTGGTCGTGGTATGGGCAGTGCCGAGAACTTTAAAATTCTTGACCCATTGGCCGACAAACTGGGGGCTGCACTGGGTGCTTCACGTGCAGCGGTTGATGCCGGTTATGCACCCAATGACTGGCAAGTTGGTCAAACCGGTAAAATTGTTGCGCCACAACTTTATGTTGCGATTGGTATCTCTGGTGCCATTCAACACTTGGCCGGCATGAAAGACTCCAAGGTTATCGTAGCTATCAATAAAGATGCGGAAGCACCTATTTTTGGTGTGGCTGATTATGGCTTGGTTGCCGACCTGTTCACGGCAGTTCCTGAGCTGGTAGGGGCGCTGTAAGGGATAGCGTAAGCAGGGCAAAATGCATTTCAGCTATTTTGCCTTGTTAATGCCATAAAAAAACGCTTCTTATGAAGCGTTTTTTTATGGCTGGTATCTATTACATTTTTTCTATTCGGTCTGCCCGCTTGGCTGAGTCAGGGTGACTTGAGAAAAAACCGCCACCGCCACTGCCCAGTTTGCGCAGGGCCGATACCGCATTGGATTTATCGTAATTGTGTTCCTGTAGGATTTTCAGGCCATAAGTGTCGGATTCAAGTTCATGTGATTGTGAATACTGGGCATTAACCAGGTTATGAGCCAGCGTGCCAATTTCATTGCCTGACAGTGATGCCACAATAGTATTTCCGCTTGCTGCACCGGCTTTACGCGCCGCCAGCGTAATCAGGTCTGTGCGTGCCTGTGATTTTGAATGCCCGTTCATGACGTGGCCAATTTCATGGCCAATCACGAATAACAGTTCGGGATCTGTCATTTTATCCATTAAGCCGGAATAAACGCGAATGCTGCCATTGGGCAAGGCAAAGGCATTGACCTCTGAATTGAGGTATACCTTGTAGTCCAGTGACGTGCCGTTGTAACTGTGCAGGTTACGGGTAATATTGTTAAGGCGTTTAGTGTAACTGTCGTTGGCACCGGCGATAGTGTTTTGCTGGTCTAGTTGCTGCTGGGATTGCACTGCCAGTGCCTGGATTTGGGCATCGTTAATGGTTGCAGCCTGGAATAGCGAAGTGGCGGCGTCAGCCATGCCTGCCGTATTCATACCTTCACAGGCGCTTAAAGAGCCAAGCAACAGGCCGGAAATTATGATTTTCTTTATCATGACTACTCCCAGAAAAACAGGAAAGATTTAACTCAGGGTTCTATAGCGCGTATGTTGGGTTTGCCAAAAATGGCAATATAACTGGAATAAAAACCGCAATACATGCTCACTGCAACAATCATTACCAGTATTTGGGCAATAAATGCAACAGCCATAAGTGGAAGTCCCATTAGCAGCAGCAGGTCTGTGAGGAGAAACTGGCTGGCATAGAACAATATGCCCCAAATGGAAAAGTAAACGATAAAAGCAAGTTTATTACGCCAGGAAGCAACCAGGGAATAAAACAGAGCTTTTTTAACACTCATATTTTCCCAACCGATTAATTGAGGCACATGCCAGAAAGTAATGGCGGTTAAAAAGGTAAGTATGGCCCATAATGCATACTGAAAAATACTAATGGAAAAACTGGGGATGTCAGCCAGGGTCAGTTTGTATTCGGGGTCAGAGAGTAAAAGGGATATTTTTTGCATGTCTTCCTGGCTGAGGGCATGCATGGTTGGATAAAAGGAGATGAATGTAATTAGGATGAAGATGCTGGCGTAGAGGAATCCAATCACGGCCAGACGTTGAATGACCTCTGGTTTTTTAAGTGGCCGAATCCATTCGGCTGGAATAATTTTATTGTTGCTATCGATAGAACGACAGGCGGTTACCATGACCAGGCTGGAGATGGGAATGCTGACAATAAAAAGCGGCAAGCCGATGAGGGGCAGAATAATAAGAATCTGACTGAGGAAATTGATAATAAATGTGATTGCCAGCAGCGCCATAGGCTGCTTCCTGAACAAGGCAAAAGCGGCCTGAACCCATTGTAATCCTGCAGAGAAAGGTAATTTAGCTGCTTGCATGATTTATTATGGCAATTGTGGAATGGTTGAATCGGTACGCAACTTGAGAATGCGTTCAAAATGGGTTGGGTCGTGCGGTTTCAGGGTTTGTGCCGGACGTGGTATAAAATAATCATACAGGCGGGAAGTCCAGAAGCGCAAGGCCGCAGCCCTGAGTGCAACAGGCCAGATTTTCCGTTCTTCATCGGTGAAAGGGCGTATGCGGTTATAGGCTTCCAGCCAGGCTTTTACATGTTCCTCTAGAAAAGCACCACTTTCGCGTTCTATGCACCAGTCATTAACGGCGACTGCCACGTCGAAAATCCATTTTTCGCATCCGGCAAAATAAAAGTCAATGATACCACCCATGCTTGGGTTTTCAAAAGTACCGTCAAACAGGACATTATCGCGGAACATATCGCAATGACAGGGGCCTGCAGGCAGGTTTTGCCAAAGAGCCGAACCCTGGACACGAATTTGTTCATCCAGGGAGGTTTGGTATAAATGGGTTAATTCATTGTTCAGGAAAGGCAGGATGCTGGGGTAGGTGGCTTGCCACCAGTCGAGTCCACGCAAATTTGGCTGCCTGATTGTGAAGTCTGCCGCGGCAAGGTGTGCCTGGGCCTGGGTTTGAGCGGCAATAATGCAGTGATTGACATCAGGGGAGGCTTCATAGCCACCCGCCAGGCGGGTTACAATAGCGGCGGGTTTGTTTTTTAGGGTGCCAATCCGTTTGCCGTCTTTACGGGTTTGCGGCATGGGTACCTTGACACCCTTGCTGGCCAGATGATGCATTAACTCGATATAGAAGGGCAGTTGCTCATGAGTAAGCACCTCAAAGATGGTCAGGACATATTCGCCCTGCGTGCTGCTCAGGAAATAATTGGTATTTTCGATGCCGGCTGTAATGCCTCTTAATGAAACAAGCTCACCCAGATCATATTCAGCAAGAAATGCTTCGGCTTCAGAGGTAGTCAGATTCGTAAAAACAGCCATGTCAGATAGATATCATAATTAGGTTAACGCGGATGCCCGTATTTTAGTCCAGGTTGAACTGTGAATGATACATTCATTTGATACATATAAAAATAAACCATGGGCAGTGCAGTGATATTCAAAAATAATGTTTGGATATAATGAATTTTTTAATCTTGGCCTTTCTTGGATAGACGATGATTTTCAGTACTAGCCTTAGTGTGATTAGGGGGCAATGCAAACAAGCACGGTGGCTTTCAGGACAACCGGCTTTACTGGTATGGGCATTGCTCATGGGCGTGTTGGGCGCACTGGCCACGATTGTATTTTATTGGGGTATCCATCAGGTCCAGTTATTGCTTTCGGGGCAGTCGGGGTCTATTGTTTCGGTGACACGCAGCTGGTCAACCCCAGAACGGGTTCTGTACCCTGCGCTGGGTGGTCTTGCAGCCGGATTGCTTTTATGGTGGGCAAGTAAACTCAAGGTGGATAGCAACTCAGATTACATGGAAGCGGTTGCCATTGGTAATGGGCACTTGTCATTGCGGCAAGGGGTTTTAAGGGTTTTGTCTTCGTTAAGCGTGATTGCCACGGGTGGTTCGGTTGGGCGTGAGGGGGCCATGATTCACTTGGCCGCCATGGGCGCCTCTGCCACAGGACGTTTCTTTTGCTTCGAAGCTATCCCCTTGCGCTTGTTGGTGGCTTGCGGCGCGGCCGCAGGGGTGTCGGCTGCTTATAATGCGCCGATTGCCGGTGCGTTGTTTGTGGCAGAGATTGTGTTGGGTAGCATGTCCATGCAAATTCTTGGTCCATTATTACTCTCCGCAGCAACGGCAAACATTACCATGCGACTGCTGGGTTATTACCATGTAATGTATGATTTGCCCGAGCTGATGCCGATTTCACCGCATTTTCTGGCTTTTGCCATTTTGCTGGGTATTGTTTCGGGCTTGCTGGCCCCCCAGTTTTTGCGTTTTCTGGATTACGCCAAACGTCTGTTCAAAAAAACCGGGCTGGGGTTGCCATTAAGGTTGATGCTGGGCGGTTTCGTTCTGGGCTTGTTTACGCTGTTAGAGCCTCGCGTGGCAGGCAATGGTTATAGTGTCCTGAACTCTTTTTTGCATGAGCCCTGGGCCTGGACGGCAGTGGCCGTGATATTGTTGAGCAAGGTTCTTTCTACGGGTATTACGGTTGGGTCTGGTGCGGTTGGTGGTGTGATTACCCCTGTGATGTTTGTAGGTGGGGCATTGGGCTTGTTTTGTTTGCAGCTTTTCAGTTTGCTCTTGCCGGTGGTGCCATCCGATACCGCGTTGTTTGTGTTGCTGGGTATGGGCTCATTTTTGGCAGCGGCTACCAGTGCGCCATTAATGGCAATTCTCATGATTTTTGAAATGACGCACAGTTATACTATAATACTACCCCTTATGCTGGCCTGCGTGTTTTCCTATTTTACCTCTCGATCTATCGCGGGCGCAGTTATGTATGCAGTGACTGAGTCGCGTGACAAGGATTTGTTGCTACGGCATCGCTTGCGCCGGCTCAGGCTGGCTAATCTGGTTAGCCCGGTAAGTACGGTTATCAAACATAACCAAACGGTGCAAGATGCCCTGAATATGTTTATTGAGTATGGTGTGCGTTTTATTTATGTGGTTAATGAAATGAACGAATACCAGGGGGTGATTGCTCACAAGGATATTAGCAGTTTCCTGCTGTCGGGCAACGATATGCAGGCGTCATTGTCGGGCGAGCTGATTAACCGTTCCTACTTGACCACGCTAACACCTGACATGTCACTGGATGAAGTGCAGGACTATTTTGTGACCTTCAATGGTGAGCGTCTGCCTGTTTTAAGTTCGGACGAAAGGCCGCTTTTGCTAGGGGTGGTTTATAAATCGGATGTACTTAAGAAGTTTAATGAGTTGAAAAAGTTGCTGGATGCCAGCAGTGAAGCTATTTTGGATGTAAGAGCGAGAAAATTGTATGACGATAGTCGAAAATAAACAGCTGGAAATATTGGCGCCTAGAGGACTCTATGGCCGTGCCGATACCCCGTGGCGACTCTCGGTTGCACCCATGATAGATGTCACAGACCGTCATTGCCGCTTCTTTCACCGCCTTTTGGCCCCCAAGGCATTGCTGTATACAGAAATGATTACCACTGGTGCGCTTATTCATGGCGATATTGCAAAGCACCTGAAATTTAATGACGAAGAGCATCCACTTGCCTTGCAACTGGGGGGGAGTGATCCACAGGACCTCGCGCATTGTGCCCGATTGGGTCAGGAATGGGGTTACGATGAAATCAATCTTAACTGTGGCTGCCCGTCCGAACGCGTACAAAAAGGGGCTTTTGGTGCCTGTTTAATGGCAGAACCACAACTGGTTGCCGATTGCATCAAGGCCATGCAGGATACGGTTGATTTGCCGGTAACGGTAAAACATCGCCTGGGGCTTGATTACGGCACGTCTTATGATTTTGTACGGGATTTTGTCGGGCAAATTTATGATACCGGTTGTCGGGTTTTTGTGACACATGCGCGTAATGCCGTGCTTAAAGGGTTGTCACCCAAAGATAACAGGGAAATTCCACCGTTGCGTTACGATGTCGTGACCCAACTCAAGCGAGATTTTCCTGAGGCTCTGTTTGTCTTAAATGGCGGGCTCAAGGAAGTACAGCAAATGCACACCATGGCCAATGAGTTTGATGGCGTCATGATAGGGCGGGCGGCATGGCATGATCCTTATTTGTTGCGTGAAGCCAGCCAGTTGTTATGGCCGGACGTTACCGTTCCTTCCAATGAGACCGTTGTTGACATCATGACCACTTATGCCGCCGAAGAACTGGCGGCAGGGGTACCTATGCGTTTGACGGTCAGGGCAATGCTGGGTCTGGTAAACGGGCAGAAGGGCTCACGGCTATGGCGCCGTACCTTGTCTGATCACCGTTTGTTGGCCGGCAATGATCCAGCTTTCCTTATGCAGGCGTTTGTGCAGTTTCAAAATAGTCAACTGTTGTATGAACAGTAAAAAATTATAGATTTTTACAATAATTTTTTATCTCCAGCAAGGGAAGAATTGGCTTTTTTATCAATTGATTGTAGAAAAGAACAAGGCTTTCGAGTGGTTTTTCAGCGCTTGATAAACTTACTGGGTTACTATATATTGTGGTTTGGCCTTGCGCCCTTACTAAATATAGAATTTTTCTAATGGCTGTCTTTACTGTTTTTTCATAAAATACAATGAAGATGGCTGTTTTATTTTTATAAATCCACTCCAAAGCAGCCGTTTACATTCCTGTGCCAGGCAGGTTGATAAGCGGAAAATGTCGTTAATATTTTTTCGGGTAAATACATGAACAAGAACCTTTTAGTCACTAAGCGAAACGGTCAGAAAGAACATCTGGATCTGGATAAAATCCACCGGGTCGTAACATGGGCTGCTGAAGGCTTGAATCATGTATCGGTTTCCCAGGTCGAGCTACGTTCGCATATCCAGTTTTATGATGGCATTCGTACCGATGACATTCATGAAACCATTATCAAGGCCGCCGCCGACCTGATTTCTGAAGAATCTCCTGATTATCAGTATCTGGCAGCCCGTCTGGCCATTTTCCATTTGCGCAAAATTGCATTTGGCCAGTTTGATCCACCGAAGCTGTATGATCACGTTAGTAAAATGGTGGAAATGGGCAAGTACGATGCCCATATCCTTGAGGATTACACCAAAGAAGAACTGGAAGAAATTAATGGTTATATTGACCATGCACGTGACATGTCGTTTTCCTATGCTGCGGTAAAACAGCTGGAAGGTAAATATCTGGTGCAAAACCGGGTAACCCAGGAAATTTATGAAAGCCCCCAGTTTTTGTATATTCTGGTTGCGCTGTGCCTGTTCTCCAAATACCCCAAAGAAACCCGCTTGCAGTATGTGAAAGGTTTTTATGATGCTATTTCCACCTTCAAGATTTCTTTACCTACGCCGATTATGTCGGGTGTCCGTACGCCTACACGCCAGTTCAGTTCATGTGTGCTGATTGAATGTGGGGATAGCCTTGATTCCATCAATGCAACCACCAGTTCAATTGTGCGCTATGTATCGCAACGTGCCGGTATTGGCATTAACGCGGGTCGCATTCGTGCGGTTGGCAGTACCATTCGTGGTGGTGAAGCTAAACATACAGGTTGCATTCCTTTCTACAAACACTTCCAGACAGCAGTTAAATGTTGCTCGCAAGGTGGTGTGCGTGGAGGTGCGGCAACGCTGTTCTATCCCATCTGGCACCTTGAAGTGGAATCCTTGCTGGTACTCAAAAACAACCGTGGTGTAGAAGAAAACCGGGTGCGTCATATGGATTATGGCGTGCAGATTAACCGCCTCATGTATCAGCGTCTCATCAAGGGGGGGGATATCACCCTGTTTTCTCCTTCTGATGTACCCGGTCTGTACGATGCTTTCTTTGAAGACCAGAATCGCTTTGAAAAACTGTACGAACAATATGAAAATGATCCTTCCATTCGCAAGCGCAGGGTAAAAGCAGTCGACCTGTTTTCTCTCATGATGCAGGAACGGGCTGGCACAGGTCGTATCTATATTCAGAACGTTGACCACTGCAATACGCATAGTCCATTTGATCCTGCCGTGGCGCCGGTTCGTCAAAGCAATTTGTGTCTTGAAATTGCCTTGCCTACCAAGCCCCTGAACGATATTAACGATGAAAACGGCGAGATTGCCCTGTGCACGCTGTCAGCGTTTAATCTGGGAGCTATCCAGTCTCTGGATGAATTGAAGTCATTGTCTGAGCTGGCTGTGCGTGCTTTGGATGCCTTGCTGGATTATCAGGATTATCCTATTAAAGCAGCCAAAATTGCCACCATGAACCGTCGTACCCTGGGTATTGGCGTTATCAACTATGCCTACTACCTGGCTAAAAACAATGCCAAGTATTCCGATGGCAGTGGTAAAGCGCTCACACACCGTACCTTCGAGGCTATTCAATATTATTTGCTGCAGGCATCGGTAAAGCTGGCCAAAGAGTTTGGGGCTTGCCCGGCTTTTAATGAAACCACCTATTCAAAAGGTATTTTGCCCATTGATACCTATAAAAAAGACCTGGATGCCATTTGCAATGAACCTTTGCAACTGGATTGGGAAGCCTTGCGTAAGGATATTGTTACCTATGGTTTGCGCAACTCGACCCTGACAGCCCTGATGCCATCGGAAACCTCCAGTCAGATTTCCAACGCCACCAACGGTATCGAACCGCCTCGTGGCCTGGTAAGTGTCAAGGCTTCCAAAGACGGTATTTTGAAGCAAGTTGTACCAGAATATAATCGCCTGAAAGACAAATATGAGTTGCTGTGGGACATGCCCGGCAATGACGGTTATTTGCAACTGGTGGGCATCATGCAAAAATTTGTCGATCAGTCTATTTCGGCCAATACAAACTATGACCCGGCCCGTTTCCCGAATGGTCGCGTGCCCATGAACCAGCTGTTGAAAGATTTGTTAACGGCTTACAAATTTGGCGTTAAAACCTTGTACTACCAAAACACCCGTGATGGGGCTGAAGATGCGCAAACCACAGACCAAGGTGCCGATGATTGTGCCGGTGGCGCTTGCAAAATTTAATCTGTGGTTTTAATAGAGTAAAGAAATTATGTCTTATAGTACTTTTTGTCAGATAGCCAATGACCCATTGAAAGAACCCATGTTCTTTGGTCAACCCGTTAATGTGGCTCGCTATGATCAGCAAAAATACGAGATTTTCGAAAAATTAATCGAAAAGCAATTGTCTTTTTTCTGGCGTCCCGAAGAAGTGGATGTGTCCCAGGATCGGATGGATTACGCTGCCTTGCCCGATCATGAAAAACATATTTTCATTAGTAACCTGAAGTACCAGACCCTGCTTGATTCGATCCAGGGACGCAGTCCTAATGTGGCATTGCTGCCGCTGGTTTCCATTCCTGAGCTGGAAACCTGGATAGAAACCTGGTCATTTTCGGAAACGATTCATTCTCGATCCTATACGCACATTATCCGGAATATTGTCAGTAATCCTTCCACGGTATTTGATGATATCGTGGTCAATGACCATATTCTTGCGCGTGCCCGCGACATTTCCATTTATTATGATGAGCTGATCAAGCTGACCCAGTATTATGATTTGTTTGGTGAGGGTGTGCATTCCATTAATGGTAAAAGCGTGACGGTCAGTTTGCGTGAACTGAAGAAAAAACTTTACCTGTGCCTGATGGCGGTCAATGCGCTTGAGGCAATTCGGTTTTATGTCAGTTTCGCCTGTTCTTTTGCGTTTGCCGAGCGTGAGCTCATGGAAGGCAATGCCAAAATCATCAAGCTGATTGCCCGAGACGAGGCCCTGCATTTAACCGGTACACAGCATATTCTTAACATCATGCGCATTGGCGAAGATGATCCTGAAATGGCCGAGATTGCCAAAGAGCTTGAGCAGCCATGCTTTGACCTGTTCAAAAAAGCCGCCTTGCAGGAAAAAGAATGGGCTGAATACCTGTTCAGGGATGGCTCCATGATTGGTCTTAATAAAGATATTCTGTGCCAGTATGTTGAATATATTACTAACTTGCGTATGCAGGCGGTAGGGCTGGCACCTGCCTTTGAGGGTAATCAGCAAAACCCGATTCCATGGATCAATGCCTGGCTGTCATCCGATAATGTACAGGTTGCGCCACAGGAAGTGGAAATCAGTTCTTACCTGATTGGTCAGATTGATGCTGAAGTTAATACTGATGCGTTACAAAACTTTGAGTTATGACCCTTGTTGCAACACTGGATACCAGTTTTGATTTACTCGAGGGGGAAACCCTTCTTGAGGGACTTGAAAGAACCGGGCATGAG
>CAZPNE010000024.1:0-18264 GCA_964588255.1 uncultured Advenella sp.
CGGGAAAAAATCTTTCGCCTGGTGGGCGATGAGTTGCCTTATGCCTGCACGGTCGTGATTGAAAAATGGGAAGAAGATGAAAGTGGCGCCCATATTTCCGCCTGTGTGGTGGTAGAGCGTGACAGTCACAAACCCATATTACTGGGATCCAAAGGTATGCATATGAAGCGTATCGCCAGTGAAGCCCGTCAGGATATCCGCGAGCTATTGGATAAACCGGTGTTTCTGGAAGTGTATATCAAGGTGCGCAAAGGCTGGTCCGACAAGGAAAGTGCACTTCGCGACCTGGGATATGAGTAAACGACAGCACCGGATACAGGATGCGTATGCATTTTTAATGCATGCCACCAACTGGAGCGAAACTTCAATTATTGCCCAGGTATTTTCCCGTGATTACGGTATTGTCACGGTTGTGGCCAAAGGGGCAAAGCGGCCTTATTCCGTTTTGCGCCCCATTTTGTCCGCTTTTCAGCCTTTGCTGCTGTCTTGGTCCGGGCAGGCGGAAATTAAAACCCTTACCCGGGCTGAAACAGCCGGTTTGTTGCCACTTCAAGGGCGTTCACTCATGTCGGGCTGGTACATGAATGAATTATTGCTTAAATTGTTGCCCAAGGAAGATCCACACCAGGTTTTGTTTGATGCCTATGCCGATGCGCTGGCCCAATTGGCTGGTGGTTCGTCAGCAACAGGCGCTTTGCGTCGCTTTGAATGGACGCTATTGAATGAAACCGGTTATGGCATAGAAGGGGATGCGCCAGACTTTAATGATCGCAGCGCAGAACCGGCCCTGCGCCTCGCCTTGCGTGAAAGAATTAATGAGCATCTGGAAAACCGTTCTTTGTCGACCCGTAAGGTATTGCTTTCCTTGCGGCATTTTTCATGATGTGATTGAATATGAGCTGTTCTGTCCAATGTCGGCCAGAAAAGGTTTCCCTTACGCTAAGGAGTCAGTTCATGTTGACGAAGTTATCTGTGCCGCCGCTTGGTATGTCAGTCCTTAAACCCCGCAATACGCTTGCCATGGCCCTGATGGCGGCCGGTTTGTTATTTCCCGGGTTGATATATGCTGAAGTCATTCCCGTCTCTTCCAGTATCGGGCAAGTCACTGTTTTTTCAGACAGGGCTTTGGTTAAACGGGGCGGACAGCAGCAGGTGCCGGCCGGTGAACACGAACTGGTGTTCAAAGACCTGCCATACTGGCTAGACCAGCGTTCGTTACAGTTCAATGCCAAAGGCAAGCAATCGGTTCGTATTCTTGATATTAGTTCCCGGGATGATTTTCAGGCTAATAGCCAGCAAGCGCGAATTGCTGAATTGGACAGACAAATAAAAGCGCTTGAAAACCAGCTTGCCCAACTGGAAGACCAGGGCAAAATATTGCTTAACAAAAGCAGTTACCTGGAAGCCTACCAGAAAGGCAGTGTGCAGCAGAGTAAAGATGCACAGCGTCTAAGTACAACGGAATTACTTGAAATCATGAATTTCAGTAAGTCCCTTTTAGCTGAAACCTATACCGCTCAGCGCGAACTAAACAACAAAGCCACTGAATTGCAGACTGAACTGGCTGCCCTGCAGGAAAAGCGCGGACAAATTCCCCAAGATGAGACGGTCAGAAGCAAAACCGTTGTGGTTCAGCTTGATGCGCCGGTTGCCGATAAACTGGATCTGAGCCTGTCTTATGTGGTGCCTGGAGCAACCTGGTGGCCCAATTATGATGCCAGTTTCGATTCTGCCAGCAATAGGCTTAAACTGTCTTATTATGCGCAGATTTCCCAGCAAACCGGTGAAGACTGGAATAATGTCAAATTGGTGCTGTCCACGGCACAACCCATGGTTGGTGCTGTTTTGCCTGAGCTGGATCCCTGGCTTGTCGATATCCGACTACCACAGCCCGAGATGCCTTCACCGGCTGCCCTTGCCAGACGCAAGGCACTGCAAGCCCAGCAGCAACGCGCCTTTGAACCCATGGCGGGGGCTGCCATGCCACGGGTACAGGCCGAGGCTTCATTTAATACTGCCACCGTAGAAAGAGGCCTGACCAATACAGTTTTCAACATAGAAAAACCGGCCAGCGTTCCTACTGGCCCTGAAGATAAAAAAGTGGCCATTTCGGTGAGTGAGTTTGAGGCAGGGCAAACGTATCAGCTGGTACCCGCTTTGCAGGAAGCGGTGTTTTTAACCGTCAAGGCGATTAACAGCAATGATTACCCTCTGTTGCAAGGCAACCTGAATGCATTTTTGGATGGTCAGCTCATTGCCAGCAGCGATATCAAGACGGTTTTCCCCGGAGAGCCCATTGAGCTGGCCATGGGTACTGATGAGTCCATATCAGTCAAGCGTGAGCCACTCAAGCGTTTTACCGAAAGTACGGGCATAACGGGTAGTGGCAAACGGATCAATTATGAATATCAAACGGTGATACAGAATAACCGTGACCAGCCTGTAGAACTGGTTTTGCATGACCGCTTTCCGCTATCCCGTAATGAGAAAATCGATATCAAGCGTATCAGTCCTTCGGGCAAGGAAATAACACTCAAGGATGATAGTCGTTACGAGCAACCTGTCAAGCTTGCGCCCAAGGAAAAGAAAATCGTGGTGCAGAAGTTTTCGGTGGGTTATCCCAATGAGGTGGAAGTGACAGGTTTGCCTTGATCGAAAGGGCTTTGTGACTGGTCATTTGCTATAAAAAAAAGCGGCGTCAGGGTAAGCTGAACGCCGCTTTTTTGTGCCCTTAAGGGCAATTGCCCAGATTAATCCGAGTTGCCGCCGGTAATGCCCAGAATGGACAGCAGGCTGACAAATACGTTGTAGATGTCCAGATAAATGGCCATGGTGGCGGAAATATAGTTGGTTTCACCACCATTAACGACGCGCTGGATATCAACCAGCATGAAGGCTGAGAAAATGACCATGGCCAGTACGGAAATGGTCAGTACCAACGCCGGGATTTGCAGGAAAATATTGGCAACGGCTGCCAGAATCAGTACGACGGCACCAATAAACAGGGTTTTTTGCATGCCGGTGAAATCACGTTTGCTGGTCGTGGCAATAGTGGCCATGGTCGCAAAAATGGCTGATGTGCCACCAAAGGCCATCATGATCAGCTGGGCGCCATTGTTCATGCTGAGTACAAAACCCAGCATGCGTGACAGCATTATGCCCATGAAGAACGTAAAGGCCATTAGCCAGACAATGCCGGCACTGCTGTTTTTATTGCGCTCAACGGCAAACATCAACCCAAAGGCACCTGCCAGAAACACAATGGTGGAAATGCCGGGTGAAAGCATGGTATTCAGGTTTAACTGCAACGCCAGTGCTGCACCCAGAATGGTGGGAATAAGGGAAGCAGCCAGCAACCAGTAGGTATTTCTTAGTACCCGGTTCTTGACAGCGGGGGTGGACGCATAGTCGCCACGCGAAAGGGGCTGATTAAAATCACTCATGGAGTCTCCAGTAATACGGATGGTTGAATCAACATTGTTCTTTATGAAAGACAGCCTAAAAAGCTGACAGTTCCCTGAATTCTAACTGAATTTAATGTTGAAGTTGCCTGTATGTAGCAGTAATTGGTAATAATTGTTGTTAATCTGGATGGAAAACGGTTTTAGCCGGTTTTTAGGGGAAGAAGGCAATCGCTCAGGGCGTAACAGAGTGCGCCTTGAGTTTATTGGCAGGGTTGGTTGAATATTGTTTCCAGCGTTCCCGTGCAAACTGTTTGTCCTGTTCATGTTCGGAAACGATTTCCAGAACGCGGGGAAATTGCTCATAATCGGGTGGGCAGGCCAGGTCCAGATTAAGCAGCCAGGGCGGTTCCTGGCCAGGCAACAGGGCCTTGGCCGGATTTTCTGCCGTGGTGCGAATTAACACCGAGCCAGCACTGGGGTCCTTGGCATCGACATGGGGCACAAAAGCCGTTTTTTCTATGCCCCACAGACCTTTTCTAAAGGCCTGCATGCGTTTGGTGTCGGTACAGTAAACCAGTACCTGCCTGCCTGCCTGGAAGTGCTTGTAAACAACTTCACAGGCTTTGCGGATACGGTTTCCTGCACCAAAGGCAAAGTCGATGGTTGACATCAGGATTAGTCCTGTTGGGCCAGCAGGAATTCAGTTAACAATGGAACCGGACGGCCACTGGCGCCTTTTTCCTTGCCTTTGTTCCAGGCGGTGCCGGCAATATCCAGATGGGCCCAGCGATAGGCTTTGGTAAAGCGTGACAGGAAGCAGGCGGCGGTAACCGAACCGGCCGGCATGCCGCCAATATTGGCCATGTCGGCAAAATTACTTTTTAGCTGTTCCTGATAAGCATCGTCCATGGGCAGGCGCCATGCAGGGTCTTGCGCCTGTTTACTGGCGGTCAGCAATTGCTCGGCAAGGGTGTCATCGCTGGCAAACAGGCCGCTATTAACATGACCCAGTGCCACCACGCAGGCACCGGTCAGGGTCGCAATATCAATGACCGCTGAAGGCTTGAAGCGTTCGGCATAGGTCAGGGCATCGCACAAAATCAGACGACCTTCGGCATCGGTATTAAGGACTTCAATGGTTTGGCCAGACATGCTGGTGATCACATCACCCGGTTTGGTAGCTTTGCCATTAGGCATGTTTTCGGTGGCGGGAATAATACCAATGACATCGCGGCTAAGGCCGATTTCGGCAATCGCCCTTAAAACGCCAAACACGCTGGCGGCACCGCACATGTCAAATTTCATTTCGTCCATGCCCATGCCCGGCTTAAGGGAAATGCCTCCAGTGTCAAAGGTAACGCCTTTGCCCACCAGAACAATGGGGCCTTCTTCATTTTTAGTGTTGTTTTCAGCGGTGTATTTAAGCACGATAAACCGCGGAGGCTGGTCGGAACCGGCGGCCACTGAAAGGAAAGAACCCATTTTAAGCGCTTCGATCTGTTTCTTTTCAAGAACCTCAGCTTTAATGGATTTGAATTCCTTGGCCAGCATTTTAGCCTGTTCACCCAGGTAAGCAGGGGTGCAAATATTGGCGGGCAGGTTACCTAGCTGGCGTGTGGTAATCATGCCGTTGGCAATTGCCATGCCTTGTGCGGCACCTGCTTTGGCTGGTTTGTCGTCTTTACGCTCGGTAATGAAGGTGATTTTTTTCAGTGGCGGCTGGGTGGGACGGTTGTTTATGCTGAAAGTGCCGTCATACTGGTACAGTGCATTGCCAATGGCACGGGCGGCCAGGCGTGCGCGCATCTGGATGTCCAATTCCTGGCAGGGTTCTTCGAGCAGGGCGCTGGTGGCATCGGTTAATGAGGTTTCGATGCAATAGGCGGCAATGCTTGCATGTGCCTTAAGCAGGGCATTCGCGTTATAATCTTCTTTTTTACCCAGGCCAACCAAAATAACCCGCTCAGCCTTGACGCCATCCAGATTTCGCAAAACCAATAGACCGCCAACGGCTGCCTTGAATTCTTTTTTAAGCACAGCGCTTATGCTTTCGTAACTGGCGCGGTTGATAATGTCAGCGGCTTCGCTTAACAGGCCATCGGTGTAGACGCCAATGAACAGGGCAGTCGCCTTGAGTTGTTGTAATGATCGGGTTGATTGTGTGTTAAATTCCATTTTATATTTACCTAAGGCGTCAATAAAGACGTTTATTATCTCGCAAGATGAATCATGTCGCTATTTAAACGATCTGTTGTCGCTGAAATAACTAGTCATGTCGGTGTCGTGTTTTCCACGCTAATCGTCGTATGGCTTAGTGTATTACTAGTCAGGCTGTTGGGGCAAGCCGCCGAAGGCAGCATAGGTGCCGATATTGTATTTGGTATTGCCGCCCTGTCCAGTATTACGGCACTGCCAACCATATTATCCGTTTCCCTGTTTATTGCCGTATTATCAACCATCTCGCGTAATTACCGGGAATCTGAAATGGTGGTGTGGTTTGCCAGCGGTGTTTCACTGCTTGACTGGATCCGGCCTGTGTTGCGGGTTGCCATTCCGGTTTGCGTGCTGATTGCCGTGCTTACCTTGCAGGCTTCGCCCTGGGCATACCGTCAAATAGAAGAATACCGCCAGCGGTTTGAGCAACGTTCGGACATTGCCAAAATTGCGTTTGGCCAGTTTATCGAGTCAGATCAGGGCAAACGGGTGTTCTTTATAGAAGCCCCCAGCAATCCGGAAGATGAAATGGGCAAGGTATTTGCCAGGGTTTATGATGATTATTGGTACAGTACCATTACTTCCGATAATGCGAAATTACGTCAAGAAGAAAATGGCGACCGTTTTCTGGTACTGGGACCCGGTAACCGTTATGACATGAAACCGGGTAGTGCCGAGTTTCGAATGATCAAGTTTGATAATTATACGATGCGGCTTGAAAGCAAGGGTGGGGCAAGTACCGAAGAAAATATCCGGAACGTGGCCTTGAATGTCATGAAAGCCAGGCCGACCGGCAACCTGTTCGAGGATCAGACCAGTAAAAGCGATTCTCAGATCATGTGGCGTATTTCATTGCCGCTGGCTGCCCTTAACCTGGCCTTGCTGGCCATTCCGCTGGGGGCGGTCAATCCGCGCCTTGGTCGCTCTGGAGACCTGGTGCTGGCCGGCCTGATTGGCTTGCTTTATATGAATACCATGAACCTGGTTAGGGGGTGGATAAGCAGCGATAAAATAGACATGATTGGGGGTATGGTGTTATTACATGGCGCGGTTTTGTTATTGTGTGTATTTTTATTCCGCAAACGGTTAACCCTTAAAAAGCCTAAAACACAGAAAGTATAAATATATAGCTATAAGTTATAATCAATAGGATTGATATAACTTATAATCTATCTAAATTAAGGATAGAAAGCTATGAATTTACAACAATTTCGTTTTATCAGGGAAACGATCCGAAGAAATTTTAATCTGACGGAAGCTTCCCGGGTTTTGTTTACCTCCCAGCCCGGGGTTTCTAAAGCCATTATCGAATTCGAAGATGAATTGGGTATCAAGGTTTTTGAGCGGCATGGCAAGCGCATTAAGGGCTTGACCAAGCCGGGCGCTGCGGTTGCCAGCATTATTGACCGTATCATGCGTGAAGTGGATAACCTGAAAAAAGTCAGTGATGAGTTTGCCAGGCGGGATGAAGGCAGTCTGGTGATTGGTTGCACCCACACGCAGGCCCGTTACTTTTTGCCCAAGGTCATTCCCGAATTTAGAAAACGTTTTCCCAAGGTGCATGTGTCACTGGCCGAAGGCAGTCCCTTGCAACTGGCCAATATGGTTTTGCAGGAACAGGCGGATATTGCCCTGGCAACCGAAACCCTGGCCAAGGTGGAGGGCCTGACAACCTTGCCTTGTTATTCATGGGAACATACGTTAGTGGTACCGCCAGACCATCCCCTTACCAGCCTGACTTCAAGCCAGGCCAAAAACATTACTCTTGAGCAAGTGGCGCAGTACCCCATTATTACTTATGACCGTGCTTTTACCGGCAGGAACTCGATTGACAGTGCTTTTGCAAGCAAGGGTATTATTCCTGATATTGTCCTGGAGGCCATTGATGCCGATGTGATTAAAACCTATGTCGATGTTGAAATGGGCGTTGGGATTATTGCCGGTGTTGCCTTTGATCCCCGAAGGGACACGAATCTGGTGGGTATTCCTGTCGGTCATTTGTTTGGTGAGCACGTGACACGCATTGGTCTTAAAAAAGGCGTGTTTTTACGCGATTATGTGTATGCATTCCTGAATATGTGCGCACCAAACCTGACCCGTAAAAATATTGATAATGAAGTGATTTTTGTGGATGTGGAGTAAAGGGCGGTTTTTTATTCCTTTAATGCCCGTCGCAGGATTTTGCCTACATTGCTTTTGGGCAGCTCGTCCCTGAACTCCACCAGTTTGGGTACCTTGTAGGCTGTCAGGCTTTGGCGGCAGAAATCAATCAGTTTTTTTTCGGTCAGGGACGGGTTTTTGCGAACCACGAAAATCTTGACAATTTCTCCGGCAGGGCCGTTGTCAACGCCCACGGCCGCCACTTCCTGTACATCGGGGTGGGTAGCTACGACATCTTCAATCTCGTTAGGATAGACATTAAAACCAGAAACAATAATAATGTCTTTTTTCCGGTCAACCAGATAAACAAAACCCTCCGCATCAATGTAGCCCATGTCTCCGGTATGCAGGAAATGGTCAGCGTCAAAAACCTTTTCGGTTTCTTCCGGATTGTTCCAGTAACCTTTCATGACCTGTGGGCCTTTGACACAGATTTCACCAGTTTCACCGACCCCCATTTCACTGCCCTTATCGTCACGGATGGACAATTCAGTGGATGGCACGGGCAATCCGATTGAACCATTGAATTCAGACATGTCCAGCGGGTTAATGGTCACCGCTGGCGAGGTTTCGGTTAAGCCGTAAGCCTGGGAAAGCGGTTTGCCGGTCACTATTTTCCAGCGTTCGGCAATGGGGCGCTGTACTGCCATGCCGCCGCCCAGTGTAAAGTGCAAATGGCTGAAATCAAGCTTGATGAAATCTTCGTTGTTGAGCAGGGCATTGAACAGGGTATTGACGCCCGTGATGGCCGTAAAAGGATACTTGCCGATTTCCTTGACAAAGGCCGGAACATCACGCGGATTCAGGATTAGCAAGTTGCGGGCGCCCAGCATCAGAAAGGTAAGGCAGTTGGCTGTCAGGGCAAAAATATGGTAAAGCGGCAGGGCTGTAATAATGAAGTCTTTACCCTCGGAAGTATAGGGTTTGACCCAGGCATAAGCCTGGCAAGCATTGGCTACCATATTGCCATGGGTTAGCATGGCACCTTTGGCAACCCCGGTGGTGCCACCGGTATATTGTAAAAAGGCAATGTCGTTATGGCCCAGTACCGGCGGGGTAAAGGGCAGTTTTCCCGAACCGGATAAAATGCGGTTTAGCCTGACAGGATTGGGTAGGGACCATTTGGGAACCATTTTTTTTATGTGCCGCACAACAATATTCACCACATGTCCTTTGAGTCCCAGCATTTCACCGATAGAGGTGACAATGATGGTTTTCAGTGAGGTCAGCCTTGGTAGCGCAGCCTGCAGGGTAGCGGCAAAGTTTTCAACAATAACAATGACCTCAGCCCCGGAGTCATTAAGCTGGTGTTCAAGTTCATGGGCGGTGTACAGGGGGTTGCAATTGACGACCGTGCAACCTGCCCGCAAGGCGCCAAACAGGCAAACCGGGTACTGGAACAGGTTGGGCATCATTAAGGCAACGCGGGTGCCCGGTTTGATGTCCCGGTTTTGCAGCCAGGCCGCAAAGTTTCTGGACAGGCTATCCAGTTGGGCATAGCTAAGGCTTTTGCCCATTGATATATAGGCGGTAGAAGGGGCAAACTTCTGACAGCTCTGGTTGAAGATATCCACCAATGATGAGTAGCAGGTAGCGTCAATCTCAGCCGGGACGCCCGGTGGATAATTGGTAAGCCATGTTTTTTTCATCATTTTGTCCCTCTTCTGTCCTATTGTTATAACGGGTATGTACAGATAAGTGTAGCCGAGGTCGACGGCGTTTTTTCAGGGGATTTTCCCGAAGTTGGTTTTGCTGTAATGAAGCGGTCCTCCTCTGAATGGGGCAAAACCGGTACCAAAAATAATACCGGCATCGGTCAGGTCGGCATCTTCGGTAATGCCTTTTTCGGTTTGCCGTTTGGCTTGTTCAATGAGCGGTGTAATCAGGCGTTGTGCCAATCCGTCGGGAACGGGTTTGTCCGAACGGATACCGTGCTTTCGGTCTTTCCAGTTATAAAATCCTTCACCTGTCTTGATGCCCAGTTTCTTTTGCGCCACCAGGTGGGTGATGCAGTGGGGCGCAGGTTTGCCAGCGGATAACTGCGTGCCGGCCGCCAGGGCAATATCAAGCCCTACGGTATCGGCCAGTTCAATGGGCCCCATTGGCATGCCGAACTTCAGCATGGCCGTGTCAATAACGTCGGGTGCAATGCCTTCATCAACACAGTGCATGGCTTCCAGCATATAGGGGGCCAGCACTGCATTAACCAGGAATCCCGGCGTGTCTTGTACCGGCAGCGGCAACTTGCCAATTTTCCCTGCAAAGATGCAGGCACGGTCAAGTGTCTGCTGGCTGATGCCTTCGGTGTGCACAATTTCAACCAATGGCATTTTTGCGACAGGGTTAAAGAAATGAATGCCCAGGAAACGTTCTGGGCGTTTCAGCCCGGTACGTAGTGCCTTGATAGAGAGGCTTGAGGTGTTGCTGGCCAGGATGGCATCCGGTTTCATTAAAGCTTCAAGTTTTTGGTAAAGTTCCTGTTTGGCTTGTGCATTTTCATAAATGGCTTCAATCACCAGGTCAGCGCTGCTGATACCGTATCCTTCGGGGTCCGGAATTAGCCTGTCACGGGCGGCCTGGGCGGTTAAGCGGTCTTTGCGGGCAAAGAGCGGGGCGGCGGCCTTGAAGGCGCTGGCAATGCGGCTGTTGTCGGTGTCTTGCAGGGTGGTTTTGATGCCTTGCAGGGCGCACCAGGCGGCAATGCCACCGCCCATCACGCCGGCACCAATAACGTGCACATGCTTAACCGGGGGCAAGTCTTTTTGCTTGCCAAACGATTTCAGCCTTTCCTGCAGGTGAAAGACCCGGATCAGATTAGCGGTAACCGGAGAACCCAACAGCCGGTTAACAATATTCGGTGCCGCCAGACCGTTGCCATTGTGCTGTTCCCAAAGATCAATAATTGCCCGGGGAGCCGGGTAATGGGCATCGGGATCCTTGCGGGCAACATTTTTTCTGGCCTGGTGGGCAACCAGCTTTTTAAGGGGCGGTTTATTTAGCCATTTGGCCAGTCCCTTAGGCTTTCGAGCCGGGCGTCCCGACAACACCCATTCGGCGGCACTTTGGTGGGCAATACGTGGCGCAACCACCAAATCAACCAGCCCCAGTGTTTTTGCCTTGCGGGCGTCTATGGTTCTGCCGGTTAGCATCATGTCCAGTGCAGCCTGTGGGCCAATCAGGGCGGGTAGCCGTTTAAGGCCACCCCAGCCCGGATAGATGCCCAGCATGACTTCGGGCAAGCCCAGTGCGGGTTTGGGTGTATCAATTAAAATACGGTATTTGCAGGCAAGGGCCAGTTCCAGGCCTCCACCCAGGCAGGCACCATGAATAAGCGCAAGAGTGGGAAAGGGCAGTTGTTCTATCCGGTTAAACAAGTTCCAGCCGCGTTCAATCAATTGTTTTCCACCATCCGGGCTGCTGATACCGTAAAATTCATTGATATCGGCACCGGCAATAAAACCGTTGCTTTTACCCGATAAAAAGATCAGCCCTTGCACAGTATGCTGCGCCAGTTGGTCCAGTGAGGTTTTCAATTCTTCCATGACGAGTGCAGACAGTGCATTCATGCTACGTTCGGGGCAATTGATGCTTAGCCAGGCAATTTGCCTTTCATCAATGTGTAGCGACCAGTGCTTCAAATTCAATTCTGTGCTCATGTCTCATCCTTCATGGTTTCTATCAGCATGGCTCCACCTTGGCCGCCTCCGATGCAAATCGTTGCAATCCCCCTCTGCAGATTGCGTGCCCGAAGTGCCTGGAGCAAATGCAGGACGATGCGGGCACCGGATGCACCAACCGGATGGCCAATGGCAATCGCGCCGCCATCCACATTTAGTTTTTCCTGATCCAGGGTGCCCCAGGCGGGGGTATTGAAATGTTCCTGGCAATAGTCTTCGCTTTCAAAAGCGCGGATGCAGCCCAGCACCTGGGCGGCAAAGGCTTCATTGATTTCCCACAGGTCAGGATCTTGCAAGCTTAAATTATTACGTTGCAATAGCGGTATGCTTGCATGGACGGGGCCCAGTCCCATCTGGGCAGGGTCAAGGGCAGCCCATTGGCAGTCGGTAATTTTTCCCAGCGCTTTCAGGTTCCATTTTTTTACGGCTTCTTCGGATGCCAGGATCAGGGCTGCAGCGCCATCACTAACCTGCGAACTATTGCCGGCTGTGATATTGCCACTGGGGCGGTCGAATACCGCCTTGAGTTTTGCCAGCTTGTCGGGGGTGGAATCAGCGCGTACACCATCATCTTCAGTATAAAGATTGCCTTTGGCATCAATGATGGGGGTGATTTCGTTTAACTGTTTCCGGTTTTGTGCAGCGATGCTGCGTTGATGGCTACGGGCGCTATAAGCATCCATTTCCTGGCGGGTAATGCCAAATTTCCAGGCCAGGTTTTCGGCAGTCTGGCCCATGGAAATACCAATGACCGGGTCGTTCAATCCTTTGAGCAGGCCAATGACAGGGGCAAGATAAGCAGGCCTGAAGGTGCGAATGGCTTGCAGTTTTTGTCCCGTGCTTTTGGCAGAATTCCATGTACTTAGCCAATTGACCATCTTGTCGGAAAATAGAATAGGCGCATGGGACAGGGCATCGGTGCCGGCAGCCAGTACCAGGTGTGAGCGACCATTTTGTATGTTGAGCAGGGCGCAGTCGAGTGCTTGCATGCCCGACGCGCAATTGCGCATGACAGTCCAGGCCGGCACGTTATTGCCGGTGCCAACACGCAGTCCGACAACCCGGCCGATATTGGTTTCATCGGCAGACGGTGAGGCGCAGCCTACAATCACTTCATCCAGGTCGGTGGCACTAAAAGATTGGCGTAGCAAGAGATTGCGGCAGGTTTGTACGGCTAGCTCACTGGCTGAAAAAGGGCCTGGTGCATTGCGTGCTTTCAGAAACGGCGTTCTGGAACCATCAATAATGTAGACGGGTTTGAAAGTCATGTCGGGTCTCCTGGGCGGGTGTGCCGGATATTCATGAAGGCAGCCGGATTTCGTAAGTCGTTGGGGAAATCGTCAACATGGATCACGGTATCTCTTAGCCGGTTGCGGATTGCCAGCAGTTCATATTCTTCGGCACTGATACGGTTCATCTCGAAAGCAAGCCGGGCAATATCACGGTTATTGGCATCGGGGTGATGACTGAAAATGCCATTTTTTTCATCCTGGCGGATTTTGGCTTCTATCGGCTCTGCCTTGATGGCATAAACCAGTGCCTGTTCAATGGCACCCACCGGATCTTCAGTATCATCGGGTAGATAGCAATTGGCCGTCAGACGATCACGGGTGGCGCCAGGTTGCATCAGCTGTTCGCAAACAGGGCCGTCAAGCGCATCTGTCGGGGGAGAAAAAGTGGCTCCCCAGGGAAAACTGACAAGGCGCATCAACAGGCCAAGCGCCCGGTTCGAAAAATTGCGGCAAGTTTGCAGCAGGGCAGACTGCGCATCAAACAGGCACTGCTGGACGGCTTTATCCACGAAGGGCAATTCATCTTGCTGCCTGCCGTGGTTTTCATACTGCTTCAGGACTGTTGAGGCAATATAAAGCTGGGCCAGCACATCACCCAGCCGGGCCGATATTTTTTCACGGCGTTTCAGGCTGCCGCCCATGGAAAGCATGGTAATGTCAGCGATAAAAGCCAGTGCGCCAGACAGTCGTGTGAGATGCCGGTAATACTTCATGGTTTCGGGGGCGGCATGATGACTCATGGTAAATACCCGGGCCCCAAACAGGCCGCTGGCCAGGGTACGCAAGCCATTGCGGGTACTGAATCCGATATGCTGCCAGAAAAACCGATCAAAATTGTCCAGTGAGGTCACCGGGTCCGGGTCCTGTGCGGCTTGCATTTCTTTAAGTATATAGGGATGGCAGCGGATGGCGCCCTGACCGAAAATGATCAGGCTGCGGGTCAGGATATTGGCACCTTCCACGGTAATGCCAATCGGGATCTGCTGGTAGGCGCGCCCCATAAAGTTGGAGGGTCCCAGGCAAATACCCTTGCCCCCGAGAATATCCATGGCGTCATTGACAACGGTGCGGGCACGTTCGGTCACATGGTATTTGGCAATTGATGAAACTACCGAGGGTTTTTCTCCCAGATCAACCGCACCAGCCGTCATGACGCGCACGGCATTGCTGGCGTAGGTATGGGCACCCATGCGTGCAAGGACTTCTTCAATACCTTCGAAGCGACCAATTGGCAGGTTGAATTGCTTGCGGATGCGTGCATAGGCACCCACCGTGCGAATGGCCAGTTGTGACATCCCGACATTGGATGATGGCAGGGAAATGGAGCGGCCGGCAGCCAGGCATTCCATTAGCATGCGCCAACCCTGTCCGGCCATTTCAGGGCCGCCAATAATAAAGCTCAAGGGCATGAAAACATCCTTGCCTCGGGTAGGCCCGTTCATGAACATGGCATTAAGTGGGAAATGCCGTCGGCCAATTTCCACTCCGGGATGGTCACGTGGTACCAGTGCGCAGGTAATGCCGATTTCTTTTTGCTCGCCCAGCAAGCCATCGGGGTCGTAGAGCCTGAATGCCAGGCCCAGCAGGGTGCAGACAGGTGCAAGGGTAATGTAGCGTTTGTCCCAGCTGACACGCATACCCAGTACCTCTTCGCCCTCCCAAAGGCCTTTGCAGACAACTCCGTAATCGGGGATGGCGGCCGCATCAGAGCCTGCCCAGGGGCTGGTAAGTGCAAAAGCGGGAATTTCCTGTCCAATGGCAAGACGAGGCAGGTAGTAACTTTTTTGCTCGGGGGTACCATAATGAACCAGGAGTTCACCAGGGCCCAGGGAGTTGGGTACCATGACGGACACCGCCAGCGCCGAGTTACGGGTGGACAGTCGGGTAATGACTTCAGAATGGGCAAAGGCCGAGAAACCCAGGCCGCCATATTGCTGTGGAATAATCATGCCCAGGAATTTTTTTTCTTTTATATATTGCCAGGCGGTAGCGGGCAAATCCATGTCCTGGGTGGTGACCTCCCAGTCATTGACCAATGAACAGGCATGATTGACCTCCTTGTCCAGAAAAGCCTGCTCTTGCGCAGTCAGGTTGGGAACCGGATAGTTCAGAAGCGTTTGCCAGTCGGGACGCCCGCTGAATAATTCGGCCTCCCACCAGACCGTGCCAGCCTCAATAGCCTCTTTTTCTGTGGAGGACATTGGGGGCAATACTTTCTTGAAAGCCTTCAGTATGGAGGCACTGATCGTATTTTTGCGCCAGTTACGCAATCGCTGAAAGAGGGGCACGGAAACCTCCTAGCAGATAAATATATTAATCGAGCCAGCAATCTGGACACAATGACCTTGTCATTGTTCTGTATAAGAGAATATGGACTTCTCATGTGTATGGTACCACTGTGCCAAGGTTTTCCGGACTTCACTGGTAAAAACGGGATACTTGCAAAAATATCTTGCAATTGATAATGATTCTCATTTATAATTTAACTCATCTAAAGGAGAGTCAGTGATGGGCATGAATGCGGTAATTGTAGGAGCGGATCGTTTGGGAAACATTCCCGGTTTGCTTAAAGAGCATAATATTGAAATCACACAACATATAAGCGGCAGGGATCCTGCACATCAGAAAAAAACCTATCAGCTGCCCAGTGGCACACAGGTGGTTATTTTGTTGACCGATTTTCTGGGCCATAATGTGATGAAGTCTTTTCGTTCTGCGGCCCAGCGTGCGGGGGTTCCCATTGTTGCATGCCGACGTTCGTTAGGCAGTATGCAGCAGGCATTGACACTATGTGGGTACAGGTGCTGCGAGCGTTGCCCGCAAAGACAGGTCGAGACGCATTGATGCTCCGGAGTGAGAAGCGGTTCATTAACAATGATTTCCCGAGCCAGAATTAAAAAACCTCATCAGCGTGATGCCGATGAGGTTTTTGGGTTTTCTGACGCTGGCGCTTAGTGCGCTGCAATGGCACGGCCTTCAAGGCGCCTGGCACCGTTATAGCGTTTTGTCCAATAAGATTTGCTCATGTCCTCAACGCGGACAACAGTTCCGCTTCGTGGTGAGTGAACGAATTTGTTGGCTCCCAGATAAATGCCCACATGGGAATTGCTAAAACCACGTGTATTGAAGAAAACTAGGTCGCCGGGTTTAAGAGAATCCTTGGCTACCTTTAAGCCAATACCTGCCATTGATTGGGAATTACGTGGCAGGTTGACGCCCATGTATTTACTGGCTGCATAGTAAATGAGGCCACTGCAGTCAAAACCTGTGCTGGGGGTTGTACCGCCAAAGCGATAGCGTACGCCCAGATAGTTCAGTGCCGCCTGGGCCAGTTCGCTTGAGCCTGATTTGTTGATACTGATAGAGGCATCCAGATTTGAGCGATCCTGTTTGGCCTGGACAATCAGGTCTCCGATAGGGTCGGATAATTTTGGTGACCACTTGATATTGGTTTCTGGCAGGGGGTATTGTTTACTGACTTCAACTGCCTGATTCAGGGAAATGGATTTTTGGTTGGTAATAAGTTGCTTGATGGGATCTTTGGAAAGATTTTGTGCTGAAGCCAGGTTGCTAAGGGTTATGCAAGAGATTGCAAGTAGAAAATGGCCGCAATAAGCCATTAGCCCCCGTTGTTGTGTGGGTAATTGTGGATGCATAGTCGTAACATATAATTAAAAGTGTAGGGTATTCGTACTTGCTTTATCCAAAAGCTTAGTGAATTCTATATAAAAATCAATAACATCGCAAGTAATTTGACCTCCGTAATTCATCCTTAGGGCAGTGTTTTGTGGTGTTTTTCATGGAAAAACAGGAAAACATCAGGAAAATTTTTTTATGGGGATTAATTGGCTGCTTTTTGACCGGAGATGGGAGAATTTATTGTTAAATTCTTTTATTTGTTATGTTTTTGCTATTAATTTGATGGAAATTAAATAAAGAAGCATGAATTTGTATGTGTGGTAAAAAACATGAAAAAAAGCGCCATTAAAACCAATGGCGCTTTTTTATCTGGATAGGGTGAACCCTGTTTTTAGTGCTGCCTGCAAGGCCCGGCCAGCCCGACAGGGGCTGCCAGCCAGCAATTACATACCGCTGTATACGGGGCCTTCACCACCCTGTGGTGCTACCCATACAATATTTTGGGTCGGGTCTTTGATATCACAGGTTTTGCAATGAACGCAGTTTTGTGCGTTGATTTGCAGTTTATCATCACCGTTATCGTCTTTGATAAACTCGTAAACACCGGCGGGGCAATAGCGCTGTTCGGGGCCTGCATAAACCTTCAGGTTGGTGTCAACCGGAATATCGGGGTTTTTCAGAGTCAGGTGAATCGGTTCATTTTCTTCATGGTTGGTGTTGGAAATGAACACCGAACTCAGGCGATCAAACGTGATTTTGCCATCGGGTTTGGGGTATTCGATTTTTGCGCATTCCGCGGCCGGTTTCAAACATTCATGGTCTGCCTTGGTGCGGTGAATGGTCCATGGCATTTTGCCCTGGAAAAGTAGTTGTTCGACACCGGTCATGATGGTGGCCACAGTACGGCCTTTTTTGAACCATTGCTTGAAGTTGCGCGCCTTGTTCAGTTCTTTGTACAGCCAGGACTGTTCAAAGGCAATCGGGTAATCGCTTAAGATGTCGTGGCTGCGTTCGGCAACCAGTGCATCGTACAGGGCCTGTGCGGCCAGTGCGCCGGTTTTGATGGCGGCATGGCTGCCCTTGATGCGCGATGCATTCAGGAAGCCGGCTTCACAGCCCACCATGGCACCACCCGGGAATACCAGTTTTGGCAGGGAAAGCAGGCCGCCAGCGGTCAGGGCACGGGCACCATAAGCAATACGCTTGCCATTTTCAAAATAAGGCTTGATGCTGGGGTGTGTCTTGTAGCGCTGGAATTCCTCAAAAGGAGACAGCCATGGGTTGGCATAATCAAGACCAACCACCATGCCTACTACGACGATATTGTTATCGAGGTGATACAGGAAGGTGCCGCCATAAGTGTCCGAATCAAGTGGCCAGCCGGCAGTGTGAACAACCAGGCCCGGTTTGGATTTGGCCGGGTCGATTTCCCACATTTCCTTAATGCCAATGCCATAGCTTTGCGGATCACGGCCCTGGTCCAGATTGAATTTTTCAATGAGCTGACGACCCAACTGGCCACGCGCCCCTTCGGCAAAAATCGTGTATTTGGCCAGCAATTCCATGCCTGGCTGAAAATGGTCGGAATGGCTGCCGTCACGGTTGACACCCATATCACCCGTAGCTACGCCACGTACGGCACCGTTGTCATCGTACAGGATTTCGGTGGCGGCAAAACCGGGGAAAATATCCACGCCCAGGCTTTCGGCCTGTTCGCCCAGCCAGCGGGTGACATCACCCAGACGGACAATGTAGTTGCCTTCATTCTTGAAGCAGGGGGGCAACATCCAGTGGGGCGTTTTGCGGGCACCGGTTTCGCTAAGGAAAAGAAACTCATCTTCCTTGACGGCCGTGTCCAGCGGTGCACCTTTTTCTTTC
>CAZPNE010000025.1:0-17708 GCA_964588255.1 uncultured Advenella sp.
ACCAGACAGCAGTCACGAACGGTGAGTGGGTCGGAAACCATTTTTGAGGACAGGACGTCTTCAATCGAAAGCGGGTCACGCATGGTGGCTTCCGGGTTCATCTGCGCCCATTTGCGTGCGGCCACGGCCACTTCTGCCAGGTTTTCACGGGTGGTGCCGTATTGATGCATGTGACGGGCGGCAGCCAGGGCGTATGAGCTAAGCGGGCTCAAGGGGTTATATTGATTTTCGTAAGGTTGCGGATCCATTTGTTTGCGCATATTGCCAACGGCAACGCGGCTAAGCGTTGAGGTGCGTTGGGTGCTGCCATAACATACCAGGACGGCATTGCATTGGCCAGATTCCAGTGCCTGGATAGCCGGCATCAAGTGAGCGACAAAACTGGAGCCACCAATCATGGTGCTCTCAATAAAAGTGGGGCGAATGCCCAGGTGTTCGATAACCGGCATGACCCACATGGTGGAAGCGACACTGGCGGTGGCAATGCCATCAATATCCTGCATGGTCAAGCCTGCATCATCAACGGCACGTTTGGCCGCCTGAATCAGGATTTCCATTTCGGTGTAACCGGTTGCCATGCCCAGGCCTGCTTGTCCTACACCTACAACAGCGGCAGCACCCCTTAGTTTCTTGTCAATCATTCTTATGCTCCTGCTGGTGTGAAAATTACGATGTTCTGATCGCCTGACTGGCGAATGCCTACTTGTACTTTTTGTCCAATTTTGACGGTATCGGGTTCAATGCCTTCGACATGCGCCATCATGCGCGGGCCTTCATCCAGATCGATCAGGGCAACATTGTAGTCACCGCCCGCTTCTGGTTTTCTGCGCACAACGGTGGTTGAATAAACGGTACCCTTGCCTGAAGGGGCATACCATTCAATCTCATCTGAGCCACAATGCGGGCAGACCATGCGTGGAAAGAAAATGCTTTTGCTGCAGTCGGTGCAGCGCTGAATCAGGAAGTTTCCCTGTGCAAGTTGATCGTGATAATGCTTTTCGGCACCCACGCTTAGTGATTTATTTTGCGTCATGAAAATTCTCGTAAAGTGATAATAACGTGTCTATATTGGGCTACAGTATTCCTTCATATGAAATTTAAGACAATCTTGATTTTATGAAGCCTGCCTTAAGGCTGATTTAATTATGGTTTCTACTAATACGCCACGATACCGGTGTGATTAGTGGTTCAAACTGCCTTGAATGGGGGGTTCCAAAAAAGTAAATTGTGAAACCCTGTTTTTTGTAGTGTCATAGCATGAATTAAAAAACGGAGGACATCATGGATCTGAATTTAACGCAGGAAGATATTGCATTTCGGGAAGAGGTCAGGCAGTTTGTGGCAAACGCCTTGCCCCAGGATATTAAAGATAAGGTGTTTAAACACCAAAGACTGGATAACAATGATTACATCCGCTGGCATCGTGCGCTGGATGATCATGGCTGGGGTGCGCCCAGCTGGCCGGTTGAGTTCGGTGGTACCGGCTGGAACGCATTGCAAAAACTGATTTTTGAAATTGAAAGCTTTAAGGGGGGCGCTCCCCGTTTGCTGCCGTTTGGCCTAAGCATGATTGGCCCTGTCTTGATGAAATATGCCAGTCCGGAAATACAGCAGCGCTTTTTGCCCCGCATGTTAAGAATTGAAGACTGGTGGTGCCAGGGCTATTCAGAGCCGGGTTCGGGCTCTGACCTGGCCTCTCTGAAAACCCGTGCCGTGAAAACCCCAGAAGGGTATGTGGTTAATGGACAAAAAACCTGGACGACGCTTGGTCAGTATGCCGATTGGATGTTCTGTCTGGTTCGCACCGACCCTGATGCCAAGCCACAGCGTGGTATTTCCATGCTGTTGATTGATATGCGTCAGCCTGGCGTGACGGTGCGCCCCATTAAAACGCTGGATGGCGGCCATGACGTGAATGAGGTTTGGCTGGAAGATGTCAAAGTCCCTTATGAAAACCTGGTGGGTAATGAAAACGAAGGTTGGACCTATGCCAAGTATTTGCTGGGTCATGAGCGTACCGGTATTGCCGGGATCGGGTTGTGTTATCGCGAACTGGAAATCCTGAAAAATCTGGCGGCTGAAGTGCAATGGAATGGCAAGCCGGCCAACCAGGATGTTCGCATGAAAGACCAGATCTCCCTGATTGAGGCGGATATTCTTTCCCTGGAAATGATGTTGCTGCGTGTGGCGGCAGACAGTACGCAAGGACCCGGCCCACAGGCATCGGTCCTGAAAATCCGTGGTTCGGAAATCCAGCAGGATCTGGCACGCCTGCAACTTGAGGTAATGGGCCTGAACAGCTGGCCTTACAGCCCATCGTGGCTGGAAGCTGGAGAAGATGTTTTTGGTCCTGGCCACCCGTTTGCGGCAGCCGCATCGGCCAACTATTTCGATATGCGCAAAACCACCATTTATGGTGGCACGACAGAAGTTCAGAAATCCATTATTGCCAAGCAGATTCTGGATGTGTGAGCACTTGTGGAACGTAAAACAAAGAACTAAGGGATATTGGAGAAAATAATGGATTTTGCATATAGTCAAGAACAGCAAATGCTGGCGGAAAGCCTGGGCAGGGTAGTCAAAGAAGACTGGAGTTTTGAAAAACGCCGTCAGCGCGAGCAGGATAATGAACTGGACAGCAACAGCTGGAACACGCTGGCCGAGCTGGGCGTGTTGGGTTTGAGCGTGCCGGCTGAATATGATGGTTTTGGTGAGTCTGCCGCCTCTTTGTTGGCGATTCATCAGGAGCTGGGCCGTGGCCTGGTTTCAGAACCGGTGATACCCAGTGCGGTTATTTGTGCAAAAATTTTGGCCAGTAGCAATAACGAAGCGGTTAAACAGCAATATTTAAGTGCCATTGCCAGTGGACAAACTATTTTCAGCCTGGCGTACCAGGAAGGTCAGCGTAGCGATAATCTGTCTGATATTAGTACGCAGGCCGTCAGTCAAGATGGCCAGTGGGTGCTGTCTGGCCAGAAACAGGCGGTATGGCATGCCGGAGCCGCCCATGCTTTTGTAGTAAGCGCCCTGTTAAACAATGAGCTGGCCTTGCTGGTGGTGCCTGCAGACGTGGATGGGATTGTGATTAATGATTACCCAACCATGGATGGCAGCCGTTGCGGCAATGTGGATTTTGAAGGTGTCCGGCTTGATGAAGCTGCCTTGCTGGCAAGCGGTGAGGCGGCGTTGCAGTTGCTGAACCAGGGGCTTGATGACGGTATTGTTGCCTTGTGTGCACATGCCGCCGGTGCGATGGATCATCTTCTGCAAATCACGGTTGAGTATCTTAAAACCCGCCAGCAATTTGGCAAGCCGCTGGCCCAGTTCCAGGTGCTGCAACACCGTCTGGCCGATATGTACATCCAGAAAGAAGTGGCTTTGTCCATGGCCTATGTGGCTGCGGCTGGGGCAGGTGAGCCTGACCAGGATAAAAAACGTCGTATGCTGTCTTCAGCCAAAATCAAGGTGGCGATGGCGGGTCGCTTTATTGGTGAGTGCGCGGTGCAGCTGCATGGCGGCATGGGTATGACCCATGAGCTTGAAGTGGGTGATTATTTCAAACGCCTGATATTTATTGATTATTTGCTGGGTGATACCAAATATCACCTGAAGCAGCTGGAGACACTTGAATGATATCCAAATCATATGAAACCATTCTATTTACCTACCGTGAAGGCGTGGCTTCTATCACCCTTAACCGGCCCGAACGGCTGAACAGCTTTACCGCCCAAATGCATGAAGAGCTGAGGGATGTGCTTTCTTTGCTGGAATCCCGGGTGGATTTGCGAGGGGTCATCCTGACAGGGGCCGGCCGGGGTTTTTGTGCCGGTCAGGACTTGAGCGAACGTAAACCTCTGGCGCCGGGTGAAGTGCGTGATTTGGGCGAGAGCCTTGAAAAAAATTACAAGCCGCTGGTGCTGCGCTTGCGTGCCTTGCCAGTACCGGTGGTTTGCTTTGTTAATGGGGTAGCGGCCGGAGCCGGGTTTAGCCTGGTGCTGGCCTGTGACATTATTTATGCCGTCCAGTCCGCCAAATTCATTCAGGCATTTGCCAAAATCGGTTTGGTTCCCGATGCCGGATCTACTCATTTTTTGCCACGTCTGATCGGCACGCAGCGTGCCATGGCGGCTTCCATGCTGGCCCAGCCTATTTCTGCCGAACAGGCACAAGCGTGGGGAATGATCTGGAAATGTATTCCTGATGAATCCTTGCAGGATGAAATTGGCCAAATGCATCAAACGCTGTTAAATGGGGCAACCAAAGCCCTGGCGGCCACCAAGCAGGCCATTTATGCCAGTAGTGAAAACTCATTAGAGCAGCAGCTTGACCTGGAAACTGAATTGCAGCGGGAAATGGGGGCAACCAAAGATTATCGGGAAGGCTCCGTTGCCTTCATCGAGAAACGGTCTCCTGTGTTTCAGGGTGCTTAATCTTTGTTCATTTGCCAGGCTTTAGGCATTGGCAGGCAAGTCAAAGCGGTGTAAACAAACACCGCTTTTTTTTATTTCTATATAGCCGCCACGAATCGAGCCATGGTCATATTCCCAGTCGGGCAAGACCCAGCGTTCATAGGGGGTGCCATTCAGAGTGCTGGTGTGGTGGCCTGGCTTGTGGGTATGGCCGTGGATCAGGGTACGAACCCCGGGGTTTTCAAGGAAAGCCTGTTCTATGGCGACAGAAGAGACATCCACCATGGTGTTATTTTTATATTGGTGCGAATTTTTGCTTTTGCGGCGTATATGGCTGGCAATACGATCGCGCACCCTGCGGGGCAGGGCAAGGAAAATAGTCTGGATCACAGGGTTGTGCACCATTTTTCTGAAACGCTGGTAACCCGGGTCATCCGTGCAATATTCGTCGCCGTGGCTAAGGAGAATGGGGCCTGCGGCCGATTCTATAATAACGGTGTCTGCCAGAAGGGTGGCGTTTAGTTGCCTGGCCAGTTTTTTCTGGATAAGAAAATCACGGTTGCCATGCATTAAATACAGGGGAATTTTGTTGGCGGTTTGTTTCAGCTGGTTTAGCGCTTCCTGCAGCCAGGGTTCGGGCGATTTCAGGGCGATGTCATCACCGGCCCAGAAATCAAAAATATCCCCGGCCAGTACCAGTGCATTGGCATGCACGCTGGCACTGCCCAGAAAAGCATAAAATGCCTCTCTGGTTTTGGGGATATGCTCGCCCAGATGAATATCAGAGGCGAGCCAGATCGTTCCGTCTAGCGAAAGCTTATTCAACAATGCTTGCTTTCTGGATAACGACGTCATCGGCAGGGACGTCCTGGTGGAAGCCACGATTGCCGGTTTTTACGTTTTCAATCTGGTCAACAACGTCGGTACCCTCAATTACTTTACCAAAAACGGCATAACCCCAACCTTGTGCGGTTGGTGCAGTATGGTTCAGGAAATCGTTGTTATTGGCGTTAATGAAAAACTGGGCTGAAGCTGAGTGTGGATCGTTGGTGCGAGCCATTGCAACGGTGTATTTGTCGTTTTTCAGGCCGTTATTGGCTTCGTTTGTGATCGGGTCACGGGTGTTTTTTTCTTTCATGCCGGGTTGCATGCCGCCGCCCTGGATCATGAAGTTTTTAATGACACGATGAAAAATAACATTGTCATAAAAACCTTCTTTTACGTAATTCAGAAAATTTTCTGCGGTAACAGGCGCTTTTTCAGTATTCAGTTCAATCACGATATTGCCGTGGTTGGTTTCCAGTTTGACACGAGGTAATGTGCTCATTGTTGATTCCTTTGTGGTTGGAGAAGTTTCAGTCGCCAGTGAGGCAGGCACGATGGCAAGCCCACTTAGCAATACGAGTGAACGGGCAAGCAGGCTGGCCCTGGAAAATAAATGCATGGTTAGTTCCCGTTGATGATTCGTTTTGTTGCGGCGGCTTGTGCAGCCGCACTGGCAACGCCGTTTTGTACGGCTTGGTCAAAAGAGTGGTTGGCCATAATTAGCTGAACCAGCCCCATGTTGCGATGGGCAATCCCATATTGGGGGTTAATGCTAATCGCCATTTTCAGGGATTCATACGCCTGATCCAGCAAGCCTGCCTTCAGTTGCAGGGTGGCCATATTGTTCCAGGGTTCGGCAAGCTCAGGATATTTGCTGGTCATGTCCTGATAAACCTCAATGGCTTCTGTGGTTCTTCCTAGTCCGGTTAAGGCACGTGCGCGCAAGAAACGCAGCTGCACATCGGTACCGGGTTGTTCCATATAAGAAACCGTTGGCTGTTTTTTTTCAATTTCATTCAGGGCCTGCTGGAATTTTCCGCTGGCAATGAGCTGGTTGATGCGAATGCTGGCCTGCACCGGCGTTTCAGGAATCGAGGTGTCAACCGAGGGCTCAAGCTTTTTCAGTACATCTGCCAGCGCCTGCCAGCCACCGTCGGGTTTGCTGGCAGATAATTCTTGTGCGCTTGCCCCATGCATGAATAGTGAAATTGCAGCGATACCGGCCCATTTGAAAAAATTTAATCGTTGTCTCACTGATCATCCAAAAAATAATTGATCCATAAATTAAACCAGGTGCAGATATGCAGATGGAATTGCTATACTTCTGATATTGCGTATTTTAGCCTCAGTTCAGATTAGAACGTATTAAACTCTCACTGAACCTGATTAAATTCTTCGATTAACTGCATCCGTCATCTTTGCCGGATGATTTTCTGTTTCTTTTTTCTATGCATATCTATAACTCTTTATCCCGTACGAAAGAGCCGTTCAAGACGGTTGAGCCCAATAAGGTGCGCATGTATGTGTGCGGGATGACAGTGTATGATTATTGTCATTTGGGTCATGCCAGGATGCTGGTCAGCTTTGATGTTGTGCAGCGCTGGTTGCGGGAAAAAGGATACGAAGTTACCTACGTGCGTAACATCACGGATATCGACGATAAAATCATCCGCAAGGCGGTAGCCACCCATAAAACCTTGGCCGAGGTCACCGGTTTTTACACCAATGCCATGCATGCAGATGAAAAGGCATTGGGTGTTCAGGCGCCCGATCATGAGCCCCGTGCCACCTTGCATGTGCCGGGCATGCTGGACATCATCCAGCAGTTGGAAAACAAGGGTCTGGCCTATCAGTCCGATGATGGCGATGTCAATTTTGCGGTTCGTAAATTTGAAGGCTATGGCAAGTTGTCTGGCCGTTCCCTGGATGATATGCGTGCCGGTGAGCGGGTGGCGGTGTCTTCAAGCAAGCAAGATCCACTGGATTTTGTTCTGTGGAAATCAGCCAAGGAAGAGGAACCCGACGACTCCAAGTGGGCATCTCCTTATGGGTTTGGACGTCCTGGCTGGCATATCGAATGCTCGGCCATGAGTAAAGAGTTGCTGGGCTTGCCCCTGGATATCCATGGTGGTGGTCCCGATCTGAAATTCCCCCACCATGAAAATGAAATTGCCCAGACTGAAGGTGCTTATGGCGGCAGCTTGGCCAATTTCTGGATGCATTGCGGCCCTTTAATGGTGGATAACGACAAAATGTCGAAATCGCTGGGCAACTTCCGTACCATTCGCCAAACCGTGGGTGCCCGTGATGAGGCCAGCGAGTCGGCCGATTATGAATGGAACTTGCGTGAAGCCGAAATGCTGCGTTTTTTCATTGTGCGTAATCATTATCGCAGCCCGCAAAACTTTACCCCCGACAACCTGTTCGATGCTCAGGCCGCCATTGATCGCATCTACCAAACGCTTAACAACGTAGGTATACAGGACGCCGAAATAGACTGGTCTTCCAGCTATGCAGCCGCTTTCAAGGCCGCGATGGATGATGACTTTAATACCGCAGTTGCCGTCTCGGTGCTGTTTGAAATGGCCACCGAAGCCAATCGTCTGAAATCAAAAGAACTGGCTGGCCAGATCAAGGCATTGGGGGGCGTTCTGGGCTTGCTATCACACGATCCTGAAGCCTATTTGCGTTCGGTGACGCGTTATACCCGTAAAAACAGCGAGACGGTCGCGTCTGCCATGCTCAATGAGGATCAGATCAATGCCATGATTGAGCAGCGCTTGCAGGCTAAAAAAGACAAGGACTTTACCTTGGCAGACCAGATTCGTAACACGCTTAAAGAAGCCGGTGTGGAGCTGGAAGATAAACCCGGTGGATTGACGCAATGGCGCAGGGTATAGGGATAAAAAATGACACAAGCAATACCCCCCCAGCAGGCCTGTAAACCTGATTACTGGGATGAAGCGGTTAATTATTTAATGAAACGGGATCGCATTCTGCGTAAGATCATCCCTGATCATGATGGTGTCTGGCTGGCTAGCAATAAAACGCCATTTGTTACCTTGGCGCGTGCCATTGTGGGGCAACAGGTATCTGTCAATACCGCTGAAGCGACCTGGGAAAAATTTACCGCCTTGTGTGGCAGTCGTCCTGCACCCGCTAAAGTTTTAGAATATGATGTCGAGCAGCTTAGGGCTGCCGGTTTGGCAAAAAGAAAATCGGAATACATTCTGGATTTAGCCATGCATTTTAATGAAAAGAAGGTGCATCCGGCAAAATGGTCTAAAATGAGCGATGAGGAAATTGTTGATGAGCTGTGCAGCATTCGTGGCATTGGCCGCTGGACGGCAGAAATGTTTTTAATATTCAACCTTCATAGGCCAGATGTTTTACCTTTAGATGACCCAAGGCTGTTAAAGGCAATCTCAATGCATTACTTTAGTGGAGAGCCGGTATCCCGCTATGAAGCCAGAGAGGTGGCGCAAACGTGGCAACCCTGGCGAACAGTGGCAACCTGGTATTTATGGCGTAGCCAGGAATCCGTTGCCGAATAAGCCCACTTCCAGCCAGATTCATATTAAAATCAAAAACCATGAAATTTACATTTTTAGACTTTGAAAAACCCATTGCCGAGCTTGAGCAGAAAATTGAACAGCTGCGTCACGTCTCTTCTGATTCAGCCGTAGATATTTCAGAAGAAATCGGGCGTTTGCAGCAAAAAAGCGAAGCGCTTACGACCAATATTTATGCCAAGCTTACCCCTTGGCAAACGGCATTGGTCGCCCGTCATCCACAGCGTCCCTATACGTTTGATTATGTTCGTGAAATCTTTACTGATTTTCATGAATTACACGGTGACCGGATGTTCAAGGATGACCAGGCTATTGTGGGTGGGCTGGCCCGTTTCAATGGTGAGGCCTGCATGGTTATCGGGCACCAGAAAGGGCGAGACACCAAAGAGCGTGCCAAGCGTAATTTTGGCATGCCACGGCCCGAAGGTTATCGTAAGGCATTGCGCCTGATGCGTCTGGCTGAAAAATTCAATTTGCCCGTATTCACTTTTGTGGACACCCCGGGTGCCTATCCTGGCATCGATGCCGAGGAACGTGGCCAGTCAGAAGCGATTGGTCATAACCTGTATGCCATGGCCGAACTGAAAGTGCCTATTATTGCCACTATTATCGGTGAAGGCGGTTCAGGTGGTGCCCTGGCAATTGCAGTGGGCGACGTAGTGCAAATGTTGCAATACTCCACTTATAGTGTTATTTCACCCGAAGGTTGTGCTTCTATTTTATGGCGCAGTGCTGACAAGGCTCCCATTGCGGCCGAGGCCCTGTCAATCACGGCCAACCGTTTGCTGGAACTGGGCCTGATCGACCGGGTTGTGCCTGAGCCGATCGGTGGTGCGCACCGTGATGTGACCGCCATGTCCCGTACCTTGCGTCGTGCTTTAAGTGAGGCATTGCGTCAGGTTGCCAATATGGATCCTCAGGAACTCATTAATAAACGTCTGGAACGCTTGCTGTCATATGGCCGGGTCCAGGAATAAACTGCCAGATCAACAAAAAGCGTCTTTTCTTAAAGACGCTTTTTTATCAGCTCCCCTGCATGCATTTTTTCGTACGGCAAAACGGCAACAAATACCGGTGGTGGCGGTTGGCGTTAGTGGCGGACCGGATTCGGCCATGTTGCTGGTTTATGCTGCCCATATTGCCCGTCAATATCAGGTAAAAGTGCAGGGTGTCCATGTGCACCATGGCTTGCAGGCGATTGCCGATCAATGGGTGTTGCATACGCAGGTGCTGGCAAAAATGCTTGATGTGGCTTGCAGCATTGAGTACGTTAAGGTGGATGCGGCATCGGGACTGGGCATAGAGGCTTCGGCACGTAGTGCACGCTATCAGGCCTATGAAGATTTTGCGGTTAGAACCGGTATTCGCCATTTTTTGCTGGCCCATCATCTTTATGACCAGACTGAAACGGTTTTGCTGCGCTTGTTGCGGGGTGCCGGTGTGCAGGGCATGGCAGCCATGGGGCCGCATACGCAAAGAGGTGAGCTGCACTTTTATCGCCCTTGGCTGGCGGTAAGCCGGCAGAATATTCTGGATGTGGCTGAACAGTTTACCCGGGAAACCGGCTGGCAGGCCGTACACGATCCCACCAATCTTGATCCCAAGTATACCCGTGCTGCCGTACGGGAAATGCTGGTGCCTTCCCTGGATGAGCGCTGGCAGGGCTGGCGTAAAAACCTGGCCCGTCACAGCCGCTTAATGGCGGAAAACGCCTTGTTATTAAGGGATCTGGCGCAAATTGATTATGCTGGGCTGGAAGCGGGCAGTGATAATCGCAGTTTTTCTTTAAGAAAATGGCGTGAACTACCCGAGCATCGGCAAGCCAATCTGATGCGTTATTGGCTTGATCTGCAAAATATTGCCATGCCAACCGAAGCAAGGCTTGGCGAGTGGATAAAGCAGTTGCGCCAGCTTCACCAAATGGGCTCTGATCGCAACCTGCGGCTAAAACATGGCAATGCCGAGATACGTGTGCTAAACGGCAGGGTTGTCATTGTTCCTGGCATATTGAAGGACTAAAATGAACCTGGGCTTTTCGTTAAGTTAAATACGGTCGTCGGGTTTCATGCAATCATCTTTGTTCAAATCTTTTCCCCTTAATAGGCTTGGCCGTGATTTTGCAGTAGGCGACATTCACGGCATGTATTCCCTGCTGGAAAAAAAGCTGGCCGCGGTTAATTTCAATCCACAAAAAGATCGCCTGTTTTCGGTAGGAGACCTGGTGAACCGGGGGCCGGAATCTTCCCGTGTCATGTTTTTTCTGGCGCAGCCCTGGTTTTATGCCATTAAGGGTAACCATGAAGATATTGTTATTCGTTCGGAAACAGATCCGGATTATATGGATTTGATGTTGCGAATTGGTGGTGTCTGGTTAATGGATAAACCCCAAAAAGAGCAAGCCCGGATTCGGCAGGCCTTTGCCGCCTTGCCTTTTGCCATAGAAGTGCAAACGCCGGCCGGAAAAATTGGCCTGGTTCATGCTGAATGCCCGCTGGATTCCTGGGATGACGTGATATTTCTTCTGAAGCAAGGCAAGCAAGATGCCTTGCATCTGGAAGAGAAACTGTGCTGGTCCAGAAGGCGCTTTAAAGACCGGGATGAAACCCCCATACAGGGCGTGCACGCCTTGGTGGTTGGACATAACGTGGTTGAAGGCGTGCAGCTAATGGGCAATACCTATTACATTGAAACCGGCGCTTTCCTGCAGGATAGAGAGCATGGCATGACCTTGCTGGATTTGATGACATTGAAGCCGGTTTGAACCCCAGTCAGTTTTTCAGGCATTGCTGGCTGATTTTTGTAAAAACCGCATCCAGTTCCTTGCGTTCTGTGCTTTGATCATTAGTGGCAATCATTTTTTCGTAAAGTTTCATTTTTTCCAGAGGCAGGGCTTTTTCTGTTTCATTGGTGAAGCATTCACAGGTGGCGCGACCTTTTTCTTCGGTGTATTGGCCTGCGCCTGATGATGCGTAGCTCCTCATGCATTCATTGGTCATGTTGGCCCTGACTTCCTCGGGGTAGGGCGTCAACTCAGTTTTTTTGTCACAGCCAGCCAATGCCGCTGCACTTGCCAATATCAGGCTTAATAAAATTCGTTTTTTTTGCATGATGACTCTTGTTGGGTTGCTTCAGACAACAGAAGTGTAACTCATTGTCTATGTACAGACTATGCTTATGAGTGAGCTTGCCGGCAACTCAGGGAGGGTGTTGTTGCCCAAAGAGGGAGGGGCAGGTGTTTTGTGCTGTCTGGGCGATTACAGAATGAATAGGGTATGAAAAAAGCCACTTCAAAAGAAGTGGCTTTTTTAGAAATACTGGTGCGCCCGGCAGGAATTGAACCCACGACCCCTTGGTTCGTAGCCAAGTACTCTAATCCAACTGAGCTACGGGCGCATTTTTAAAGATTTTGGTGCGCCCGGCAGGAATTGAACCCACGACCCCTTGGTTCGTAGCCAAGTACTCTAATCCAACTGAGCTACGGGCGCATTTTTAAAGATTTTGGTGCGCCCGGCAGGAATTGAACCCACGACCCCTTGGTTCGTAGCCAAGTACTCTAATCCAACTGAGCTACGGGCGCATCTTTAAAGAAAGCTATTATGACGAATTTTTAAAGAATAAGCAAGGTATTTATGAGGGGAATATAAAAAAACCTCATTTTTCAGGTTTTTTTGTGTGATTGTTGTTTTTTTGTTTTATTTTTACCATAAATAAAAAAACATTGGCGAATGATGGCTGTTAGGCGTTTTTAGAAATTATTGAGTTTTCGCGCGGTTTTAATAGGTATCTTGTCAATGCCACGTGCGACACATACAATGGTAAGCATTGCAATGCACAAAATATCATTGTGCTATATTAAAATTTAATCCAAGAATCCAATAATAATGCAAACCCTTTCCTTGAAACAATTAAGATTGATGCTGGCTTTCCTGTTAACCGGCTTTATTCTTAGTCAGGCATACCGAACCGTGGGTGGTGTGCTTTCAGTTCCCCTCAAAAACGAATTTCTGCTTGATAATGAAACGTTAAGCAATATTGTCGGTTCGTTTCACGTTACTTTTGGCAGTTTGCAACTGCTGATTGGTATTTGGGTTGACTGTTTCGGCATCCGAAGAACGATTCTTTCTTTTGCACCGTTCACTGTCATTGGTGCGGTGTTGTCGGGTATGGCCACTTCACCCGAGATGTTGCTGATTGGGCAGATATTGCTGGGTTTGGGGTGTGCACCGGCATTTTTGGTTTGTATTGTCCTTATTTCCAGAAATTTTCCGGCCCAAAAGTTTTCATCCATGTATGGCATCGCGCTTGGTTTGGGTAGCATCGGGCTGATATTTACGTCTACTCCGTTAGCCATGATTAGCGAATCGTTTGGTTGGCGCAGTTGTTTTTATATTTTGGCGGTGGGCAGTTTCCTGTCGTGGTTGCTTATCTATTTTACGGTTAAGGATATTGACGATACGGTTGATTTTTCTTTGACTTTCAAACAAAAAATGCTTAGTGCCCTGCATGCCGTTTCTGGTTATAAAGTGCTGTTTAAAATGAGGCACACTTGGGGTATTCTTTCGTTGTTGTTTGTCTGTTATGCCGCATTCCTCACCCTGCGTGGCCTGTGGCTAGGGCCTTTGCTGGTTGAGCGTTTTGGGCAAAGCCTGGTGTTTGCGGGTAACCTGGCGCTGGTGCTTTCCATCATTTCCCTGTTCAGTCCCTCGCTTTTTGGACGCTTTGATCCGGGCACTGGAAACCGTTATCGGTTCCTGTGCTTTGTTCCGTGGGTCATGGTGATCGGCTTTATTGTGCTGGCTTTAAGCCCTTCGCTGTGGGTAAGCGTGACCTGTACCATTGTTATTGCCATTGTCAACAGCTGCAGTGTTTGGCAAGTGGCTGATGTCCGGGATATTTACCCCAAGGAAATGCAGGGAAGGGCGCTTGCCTTGGGTAACAGTGCTTTCTTTTTAGGGGTGTCATTCATGCAGTCCCTGTCAGGCAATGCACATGCCATATTGGCGATCAATGGCATGGATGTATTCGCCTCGGTCTTCTTTATGTGTGCAATTGTGATGACGGCGGGAATTGCGGGGTATATTCTGTTGCGAAGATAAACGTTAACTTTCTTAATATAGAATACATCATCAGGAGACATTGTTAACCATGTCTCCTGATGCCATATTGGGTCTTTCTTTATTGATGGTGATTGAAAATTGCCGGATTAATTCAGTGCTTCTTTAGCCGCCTCTTCTGGCGTCAGTCCCTCGTAGAATTGGTCTGTAAACCATTCGGCATTCTCTTCAATGTAGTCCTGCGCCTCACGTAGGGTTGCGCCTGCTTTTACCAAAAAGCCTTCCACTTCAATACACCATTCAATCAATGCCACTTCGTCCGGATCGGGCGTATTTTTCTTGCTCATGTTTTTCCTTTGCTTGAAACTATAGTAGGTTTGTCAGGGCGTCACACAATCAATGCAACGTTATATCGAGCGGATACATCATACAGAATATAAGGAATAAAACGCGAGCGTGCTACAATTTATACACTTTTTTCGCAGCTTCCTCCACTTTGCAGATCAAGTACTTCAATCTGTCATATCCTGTTAAACCCTGGCTGGTTTCGCTAGCGTTTTTTTGTTCACCTGAAAATAAAGATCTACCCTCAATGATTATCCTCAAGAACGTGACCTTGCGCCGCGGCAGTAAAATATTACTCGACAAAACTTCTGTCTCACTTAATCCTGGTGAAAAGGTGGGTTTGGTTGGCCGAAATGGCGTAGGCAAATCTTCATTATTTGCGCTGCTCAATGGTACGCTGCACGAGGATGGGGGTGAGTTTTCTATTCCAACGCAGTGGCGTATGTCGCAAGTGGCGCAGGACATGCCAGAAACCGAGCAAAGCGCAACGGATTTTGTGGTGGACGGTGACACCCTTTTGCAGGCGGCGAAAATCGAAGTGGTTGCATCTGAAGCCAGCGATGATGGCATGCGAATGGCACACGCCTATATGGCATTGAACGACGCAGGGGCACACGATGCACCGGCTCGTGCGCAGGCACTTATTCTGGGACTAGGCTTTAGCGTTGCCGAGCTCGACAGGCCGGTAAACAGTTTCTCGGGCGGTTGGCGAATGCGTTTGCAATTGGCGCGGGCCCTGATGTGTCCGTCGGATTTTCTGTTACTGGATGAGCCAACCAACCACCTGGATTTGGATGCCTTGGTGTGGCTGGAAGCCTGGCTTAAGAGTTATGCCGGTACGATGGTAGTGATAAGTCATGATAGGGAATTTCTGGACGCCGTCACGAATGTTACGCTGCACATTGATCATGGCAAGCTGGTGCGATACAGCGGTAATTACAGCAAGTTTGAAGATATGCGGGCCGAACAAATGTTGCTGCAACAGGCAGCGCAGGCCAAGCAACAGGAACGGGTTGCGCATCTGCAAAAATTTATTAATCGCTTCAAGGCGAAAGCCAGTAAGGCCAAGCAGGCGCAAAGCCGGGTCAAGGCACTTGAGCGCATGGAAAAGATTGCGCCCATCCTGGCCGATGCGGAGTTTCAGTTTGAATTTAAAGCACCACTCAACTTGCCTAACCCCATGTTGTCGATGTCTGGTGCCAGCTTGGGTTATCCGCCACTTGACGATGCACCGGCCGGTGCAAAGCCTACTGTTATTGTGCACAACGTCAATCGTTCTGTTTTGGCAGGGCAGCGCATTGGCATTCTTGGTGCCAATGGGCAAGGCAAATCAACGCTGGTAAAAACCATTGCCGGTGCATTGCAACCGATCGCGGGCGAAATCATTACTGGTAAAGGCTTGAATATTGGTTATTTTTCGCAGCAGGAACTTGATGTTCTTAAACCTGCCGACAACCCGTTGGAGCACATGATACGCCTGGTAAAGGAAACGCCTGCCAACGTGCGGCCCGGTGCCATGGATTGCCGGGAACAGGGGCTACGTAATTTTCTGGGTACCTTCAATTTCAGTGGGGACATGGTTAATCAGTCAGTGGGAAGCATGAGCGGAGGTGAAAAAGCCCGTCTGGTTTTGTGCATGATAGTTTGGCAGCGCCCCAATTTGCTGTTACTTGACGAACCCACCAACCATTTGGATTTGGCAACCCGTGAGGCCCTGAGTGTCGCCTTGAATGAATTTGAGGGCTCGGTGATGCTGGTCAGCCATGATCGCGCTTTGCTGCGTTCGGTTTGTGATGAATTCTGGCTGGTGTCGCGCGGCGGCGTGAAAGACTTCGAAGGTGATCTTGATGATTATCAGGTCTATCTGTTGGAAGAAGCCAAACGTCAACGGGAAGCCGCATAACTTCGAAATGCTGTTGGAAGGTAATTTTTATCATAAAAAAGCCCTTGAAATAAATTCAAAGGCTTTTCATTCTCTTTGGCGCAGTGGGCGTTCTCCATCATTGTTTATCATGGATAAGGCTTAAAATTTCATGTCACAATCAACTATTAGCAAAAGACGCTTTGCGTTTTTGTGTAAAAGCAAGAATACCTTCCTGTACATCCTCCTCACTTGCACTTTCAACAATAAAGTGACGTTCCTGTGCCAAATGGTTTTCTAATGTTCTTTGGGAAAAAGTGTGATCGAGTAAGCGCTTTACCCTTGAGATTGCTTTTGAGGGACCGCTTTGTAGCATCTTGAGCAAAGCATGCGTTTGCGTCATTAAGTCAGCATCAGGATACACCTCATCAACGATTCCCAGACCTAAACACCTTTGGGCATCCAGGGTGGCATTGGACATAAACAATTGTTTGGCTTTACATGCACCGATACGATTGGCCAATAACCAGGAACTGCCTGCATCGGGTGATAATCCAATCGCCGTATAGCCGCAGCGTAATTTCATCGACTCTGCTGCCAGTACAAAATCAGCAACCAGGGCTAAGCCGATACCCGCACCACCTACCGCGCCATTCAATGTAGATACAATAGGAATGCCAGAATTCGCCAGTTTCAAAAGCGCCTCATTTAAGGGAACAATGAGTGAATCAACATAGGCAGGCAGGTTTTCCCGTTCTTCTATAAATGCACGTATATCACCGCCCACACAAAAATTCTTCCCGGCGCCGGTCAGTAAAATGGCCCTTACCGACGCAGTATTCAAAATTTCATTTACCGCATCAGAAAATGATGTGACCATCTCAAGGTTGAGCGCATTTCCGTGATCTGCCCTGCTTAGCGTAATGGTGGCAATACCGGCATCAATATTAAAATGTAGTGCTTTACTATCAAAATGATGATTGCTATTAAGGTCTACAGTGTCCATTTTATCTCCAGAAGAGGTTTGGTTCGATCTTGATAATCAGTCGGAAAATACGCTTTTCCCAGTGCGGGTGTTTTCAATTGTGCTGATAGTTAGTCAAACACTAAGCCTGCAAAATAGTCTGTTTACGATAGGCACCCGGCGCACTGCCTGTCCACATTTTAAAAGCGCGGTTGAAGGCGGCAGGATCTTCAAAACCCAGGTCATTACCAATCGTGGCAATGGGCGTATCGGTTTTATTTAATAAATCGATGGCGATATCCCGCCGTAGTTTGTCTTTGGTTTTTTGAAAGGTAGTGCCTTCAGAAGCCAGGTGTCTGGCAAGCGTACGCGGTGATATATGCTGAATCAAGGCGACATCATTAATGGTTACGTTTTCATGTAATCTGTTTTGCAAGTAGTGCCGCAGTTGGTGGGTATGGGGCCTGTCATTGGGTGAGAAATAAAACCAGTTAAGGGGTGCGTTACGGACGAACTCATTAAGCACAGACTGGTCTTTGCGAATGGGCTCATGCAAATAAACCGGATCCATATACAGTGCCGTTTCATTTTGATTGAATGTTACCGGACCTGGATAGAGTTGCTCGTATTCAGCAGCATGACCGGGTTTGCTAAAGGGAAAGGCGATGGATACGAAGG
>CAZPNE010000026.1:0-16962 GCA_964588255.1 uncultured Advenella sp.
TGGGTTCACTGGAAACCATGGAAGGTGACAAGGAAGACGGCCACGGTGCCGACGGCAAACTCACGATTGACCAGTTACTGACCGACCCTGAACAGGCTGCCGATTTTGTGCGTCAAACCCAGCTTGATGCCCTGGCCATTGCCATTGGTACCAGCCACGGTGCGTATAAATTTACCCGCAAGCCTACTGGCGACATCTTGTCTATCCAGCGCATCAAGGACATTCACGCTCGCCTGCCCAATACCCACCTGGTCATGCATGGCAGTTCTAGCGTGCCACAAGAGCTGCTGGCTGAAATCCGCGAGTTCGGTGGCGATATGAAAGAAACCTATGGCGTGCCTGTTGAAGAAATCCAGGAAGCCATCAAATATGGCGTGCGCAAAATCAATATCGATACTGATATCCGTCTTGCCATGACGGGCGCGATTCGTCGCTTTTTGGCTGAGAATCCGTCCAAGTTCGATCCGCGTGAATACAACAAGCCTGCCCGCGAAGCAGCGAAAAAAATATGTATTGCCCGTTATGAAGCATTTGGTACCGCAGGCAATGCCAGCAAAATCAAACCGGTCAGTCTTTCTGAAATGGCCTCCTTGTATGCGACTGGCAAGCTCAATCAGCAGGTTAAATAAAACCGTATTTGCATAAAAGGCAAATGCCGGTATAAAAATCCCGCCTTGCATTCATTTGGGGCGGGATTATTCATTTAAAGCGTTAAAATACCGGCTTTGATCTGTTATGGCTTCTGTCATAACGCAAATATCCAGTCCAACCAAACTTAAGGGTTACAAGTGGCTACTGCACTTCATCAATCAACCATCAAATCATTACCATTGCTGGCACGCGGTAAAGTACGTGACATGTATGCCGTGGGTGATGATAAGCTGCTTATCATTGCCAGCGACCGCATCTCTGCTTTTGACGTCATTCTTGATGATCCGATTCCAGGCAAGGGCAAGGTGCTTACCGAATTAACCGAGTTCTGGCTGAAAAAACTGGCGCATATCATTCCCAATCACTCTACCGATGTGAAGCCTGAAGAGGTGGTGGCCCCCGAGGAGATTGAACAGGTCACAGGCCGTGCCGTCGTTGTTAAGCGTCTTAAGCCCGTTATGGTTGAGGCGGTTGCCCGTGGTTATCTCATCGGCTCCGGTTGGAAGGATTACCAGCAAACCGGTACGGTTTGCGGCGTGAAGTTGCCGGCAGGCCTGAAACTGGCCAGCAAACTGCCCGAGCCTTTTTTTACGCCAGCCGCCAAGGCCGAGTTCGGTTCACACGACGAGAACGTGGATTTTGCCCATGTGGTGAAGGAAGTGGGCCAGGAAATGGCAGAGAAAATTCGTGACATCACCCTGCAACTGTATAAAGAAGCAGCCAGTTTTGCTGCCGAAAAAGGTATTATTATTGCCGACACCAAGTTCGAGTTTGGCTTGGATGAAAATAACCAGCTGTATTTAATGGATGAAGTGCTTACCCCGGATTCTTCCCGTTTCTGGCCTGCAGACAGCTACCAGGAAGGTATCAGTCCTCCTTCATTTGACAAGCAGTTTGTGCGTGACTGGCTTGAAACCCAGCCATGGGATAAAACCGCGCCGGCTCCCCGGCTGCCACAAGACGTACTTGAAAAAACAGCCGCCAAATACCGTGAGGCGGTAGACCGCCTGCTGGCGTAAGAAAAGGAATATCATGAGCGACAATATCAAGCCGGTTGTGGGCGTTATTATGGGTTCTTCCAGTGACTGGGATGTCATGCAGAACGCAACCCGGATACTAGAAGAATTTGGTGTACCTTACCAGGCACAGGTCATTTCAGCCCATCGCATGCCACACGATATGGTGGATTATGGTGCCCGCGCCTACAATGATGGCATTCGCGCCATTATTGCCGGTGCCGGGGGCGCTGCCCACCTGCCAGGCATGATGGCTGCCCTGACCGAGGTCCCGGTGTTTGGGGTGCCGGTTCCTTCCCGTTACCTGAAGGGTGAAGATTCTTTGCTTTCCATTGTGCAAATGCCCAAGGGCGTCCCGGTGGCCACGTTTGCCATTGGCGAGGCAGGTGCGGCCAATGCGGCCCTGCATGCCATTGCTACCCTGTCCATGACCAACCCCCAATTGCGTGAAAAATTGCTGGCCTTTCGTGAAAAACAAACGGCTGCCGCGCGTGCCATGACCTTGCCACCTTCGGCTTAGTGTTTTTGCAAATTAAAAATTTTATCTCTTATGAATAATACTGTATCGACTTCTGCTGTTGTTTATCCCGGCCAGTGGCTTGGCATGTTGGGCGGGGGGCAACTGGGCCGCATGTTTTGTCATGCAGCGCAAAGCATGGGGTATAAAGTCGTGGTGCTTGACCCTGCCCAGGACAGTCCGGCCGGCACCGTTGCCGAAAAACAGGTGTGCGCGGCCTATGATGATGTGAAAGGGCTGGATGGATTGGCTGCGCTTACGCGGGTGGTTACCACTGAATTTGAAAACGTGCCTGCTGCCAGCCTGAAACAGTTGTCAGAAAATTGCCGGGTCAGTCCTGGTGCGGCGGCAGTAGCCGTGGTACAGGATCGCATTGCGGAAAAGGCCTTTATTGCCGCGCAGGGCATCCCGGTCGCGCCTTATGCCGAAGTCCGCTCGGCTGCCGATCTGGAAAACGTAGGGCAACACCTGTTCCCGGGTATTCTCAAGGCTGCCCGGTTGGGTTATGACGGCAAAGGACAGGCGCGTGTTGCCAATGTCCAGGAAGCGCTTGCCGCTTTTGAGTCGTTTGGTAATGTGCCGTGTGTGCTTGAGGCCATGCTACCCCTGAAAGAAGAGATTTCAGTCGTGATGGCGCGTGGTTTCGATGGTGAAGTGGCGGTTTTCCCGATTGGTCAAAATACCCATGTCAATGGCATTCTTGCCACTACCGTGGTTAATCCCGGGCTTATCGCTGAAAATATCCAGCACCAGGCCAAACAGGCAGCTATCAAGATTGCCGAAGGCCTGAACTATTTTGGTGTGCTGTGCATCGAGTTTTTCATTCTTGGCGATAACAGCCTGGTGGCCAATGAAGTGGCGCCACGCCCGCATAACAGTGGTCACTACACCATGAATGCCTGTGCCAGCAGCCAGTTCGAGCAGCAGGTGCGTGTCATGGCCGGCATGCCATTGGGTTCCACCCAATTACGGGCACCTGCCATTATGCTGAATATCCTTGGCGACAGCTGGTTCCACCCTGAAACGGGGGCTTTTGTTGAGCCGGCCTGGGAAAAGGTGTTGGCCTTGCCGGGCGTGTCCCTGCACTTGTATGGCAAAAGCGAAGCCCGCAAGGGTCGTAAAATGGGTCATGTGAACGTGGTTCACGACAATTTTGACACTGCGCTTGCGCATGCGCGCCAGGTCAGTGAGATCCTTCATTTAAGCCAGGTACTATAAATGCGCCCAGACCAGGAGCAGGAAGTTCTTAGGGCTGCCACCCGCCTGATGCATGGCGGGCTGGTGGCCTTTCCTACCGAAACGGTTTATGGCCTGGGGGCCGATGCTGAAAACCCGCAGGCGGTGGCTAAAATTTACCAGGCCAAGGGTCGGCCTTCCAATCATCCGGTTATCGTGCATGTGGCCCCCGAGGCCGATTTGTGTTATTGGGCTACGGATACTCCCGATGAGGCCCATCAATTGATCAAGGCATTCTGGCCGGGCCCGCTAACCCTTATTCTGAAACGGGCCAGCCATATTCCCGATGCGGTCAGTGGTGGACAGGATAGTGTGGGCATTCGTTGCCCGTCCCATCCCGTGGCCCAGGCCCTGTTGCGACAGTTTGCCCGGCTCAAGCCTTCGGGGCAAGGGGGCGTTGCCGCGCCTTCGGCCAATAAGTTTGGCCAGGTATCACCCACCTTGGCAGAGCATGTGATAAGCGAATTCCCCGAAGAGGTGGCCAAAGGCATGCCGGTCCTGCAGGGAGGTGCAGCTGAGATTGGTATCGAATCCACGATTGTTGATTTGTCCCGGGTTCGTCAGGGAGTAGGGGCCGTTTTGCTGCGGCCAGGACATATCAGCGCCAGCCAGATTGCCCAGGTACTGGGTTATGCACCGCAATTGCCAGACAGCCATGCGCCACGGGCATCGGGCACGCTCAAGGCGCATTATGCACCCCGTACTCCTTTAATGCTGCTTAGCGCCGAAGCGTTGGCACAAGGCAAATTGCAAAATCAGGTACCGGCAGGCCAGAAATGGGCGGTTTGTGTTTTTGACGCCAGCCAGCAGTCTGACATTGAAGGGATCGACTGGTTTCCGGTATCCAATGAGCCGGTGCAATATGCCCATGATTTGTACGCTTTTTTACGTCGGGTAGATCAACTGGGTTACCAGCGTATCTGCATTCAGTCATTGCCTGAAGACCAGCGCTGGGAGGCGGTAAACGACCGTCTTCAAAGGGCGGCTGCGGCTTTCCCTAGGTGACATTTTTACCAAACACGATTATGATTGTCCGGTTACGATTCACCGGAAATTTTTATGATCAAGTTTACCGGCATTGATGAAATCATCGCCATCCGGCGAGACATCCATGCGCATCCCGAACTGTGTTATGAAGAGCACCGTACTGCCGCACTGGTACAGCAAAAATTAAAAGAGTGGGGCATCGCGTGCACAACAGGTATCGGGAAAACCGGTGTGGTAGGCAGCATCAAGGCGGGAACTTCAAATAAAACCATCGGTTTGCGGGCAGATATGGATGCCCTGCCCATGCAGGAAGAAAATAATTTTGAACACCGTTCTCGCCATGATGGAAAAATGCATGGCTGCGGTCATGACGGGCATACGGCCATCTTGCTGGCGGCAGCCAAACATTTAAGCGAGAACCGCAACTTTGACGGTACGGTACGGTTTATTTTCCAGCCCGCTGAAGAAGGTGGCGCTGGTGCCAAAGCCATGATCGAAGACGGCCTGTTCGAGCGATTTCCCTGCGATGCCGTATTTGGCCTGCATAACTGGCCCGGCATGCCTGAAGGCAGTTTTGGCTATCGTGCCGGGCCGTTAATGGCGTCCAGCAATATTTTTCGTATCAACATACGGGGCAAGGGTGGGCATGCCGCAGCGCCGCAAGATAGTGCCGATCCGGTTCCGGTTATTGCCCAACTGGTGCAGGCCTTGCAAACGGTGGTGTCACGCAATATTCGGCCCATTGATGCCGCGGTGCTCTCTATTACCCAAATCCATGCCGGTACGGCAACTAATGTGATTCCCGACCATGGCTGGATTGGCGGGGCAGTACGTGCCTTTTCCGATGAAGTCGTTGATCTGGTCGAAGCACGTATGAACCAGCTTGCCGCACAAATTGCCAGCGCATTTGGCTGCACCAGCGAAGTCATTTTCGAGCGGCGTTATCCGGCTTTGGTCAACACAGAGGCGGAAACTGAACTGTGTGCCCAGGTTATGCGTGAATTGTACGGGGAAGAAAAAAGCGCTGAATATGTCTTTGAACATGAACCTGTCATGCCCTCTGAGGATTTTTCCTTCATGTTGCAGGAAAGACCCGGTTGTTATTTTTTCCTGGGCAATGGTGATGGAGATCACCGGCAGCCCGATCATGGCCTGGGCCCATGTTTGTTACATAATCCCAGTTATGACTTCAATGACAATCTGCTTGGCATAGGGGCTTCTTTTTGGGTCAGGCTGACAGAAAAATATCTGGGTTGACCAACAATACGACTATAAAGGGCATGCGTTGAATATTATTCTGGCTTCCGAGTCACACGAACATACTGATCACTGGTTGAAAATCATCAAGGCGCATTATCCTGATTGGCATGCTTTTGTATACCAGCCTGGCATGAGTCAACCCGATGCGGCGGTCAGCAAGGCAATTGTCTGGAAGCCACCTGCTTCATTGTTTACAAATTATCCTGGCCTTAAATACCTGTTCAATATGGGAGCGGGGGTAGATGCCATTTTGCGGCAACCCGGTCTGCCAGCCGACATTCGGATTGTTAGATTGGAAGATGCGGGCCTGGCCGATAAAATGCTGGAATATGTCATCTATTACCTGTCAAAAATAACCCGTCCGTTTGACCAATACGCCCGATTTCAGCAACAGCAGCAATGGAAACCCTTGCCAGAACCGGCTACCAGCCAGATTGCCGTGGGGGTGATGGGGTTGGGTGTGATTGGACAGAAGATCGCGCAGTCTTTAGCCAGGCTGGGGTATACGGTGCATGGCTGGTCGCGTACCGAACGAAAACTACCCGGTGTTCATACTTACGCGGGTGAAACGGGCTTGCAGGATTTTTTGCAAAACACACGGATTTTAATTAATGTCTTGCCACTGACGCAGCAAACCCAGGGTATCCTTAACCGGCAAACCCTGGCGCAATTACAGGCACCAGCCAGCCTGATCAATATTGGTCGTGGCGAGCACTTGCAAGAAGAAGACCTGCTTGAGTTGATGAAATCAGGACATATTGCTCAGGCGGTACTGGATGTGTTCAGGACAGAACCCTTGCCTCATGGGCATCCTTTCTGGGTGCATCCCAACATTATTGTGACACCGCATATTTCCGGCCCCACCAATGATGAGCTTGCCCTGGCGCAGATCAAGCAGAAAATCACCGATCTTGAAAATGGCCGGGATATTGGCGGAGTAGTTTCACGGGAAGCCGGTTATTAAAGTATGCGCATGTATCTGCACGGCAATACATCATTGCATTTGCCGTGAATGTCATTACGTTAGTGCAAAATAGGCGGCAAAAATAATGAGCAAAATAACAATAAACCTGAACACGGAGACATTGTTTTTAGGGCCAGTTGTGAAAGGAACCTGTTCCGGGATATCGGCAATAGGCTCATTGGCCTGTGCTTTTGTTACTGTCTCATGAGGGGTGACAGAAGCGGGCTCCTGTACGGGTATTTCACTGTCATCGGGCGTTAGTGTTTCCAGTAGCTGTTTTTGGCTGGCCTTGATGGCGGCTTCCAGTTCTGGCATGGGCCAAATATTTTCAGCGCGGCCGCTCAAGATCATGAAAGGATCAATATTGGGCACTTGAAGTTCTTCGAGCAGGCTGGTAATTTCGAATTTCAGATCGCTGTCGGCCCCCAGTTTATCTAGCGGCATGCCGTCTTTAAGCTTTTGCCAGTCGCGGGCACGGCTTCGTAGCATGAAACGCCAGTCTTCCCCGGAGGCATTTTCAATCTCGGGCAAATGGGTGGTTCTCAGAACCATAAAAGCCCCGGTCATTTTTTCTTTCAGGAAAGCATCAAAGGCTTTCAGGATAGGTTGCCACGGTTCGGGCAGGATGTTTTCAAGTGCCTCGAATCGGTGGACCCAGTGCCTGAGCGCCTCGGTGGTTGGTGCACTGAGATAAGGGTAGGTTTTTTTGGGATCATTGCCGGTACGGGCAGTGCTGATATGGGTATCGTCAAACAGGGCCCACCAGAACAGCGCAGGCCAGTGCCTGGCCTGAAGCTCAAGGACGATATCTTGCTGGAAAACATTGTGTAATTCAGTATTATTACCATCGGGAATGGATTCCTGGCTTAACAGGTTGGCAAGATAAACAACGCCCTGCATGTTGGGTTCCTTTGCTTTTTTAAAGTTCGGTGTATTTTTTTGCATTACCCCGCGCTTTGTCCAGCGGGTATTTTATTTCATTAAGCGCCAGCTTTTCTGCCGCAGCCTCTAGGATATCAATATCAAGCACGCGGCTAATTGTTAATAAGTACAAGAAAACATCGGCTATTTCATGCTTTACCGCCTGTAATTTTTGTTTGTTGAGTCGCAAGGACTCTTCTTCTGTCATCCATTGGAAAATTTCCTGCAATTCGGCGGCTTCTACGGTAAGGGCCATGGCGATATTTTTGGGAGAGTGATAGTTGTCCCATTCCCTGTCATGGGCAAATTGCCTAAGCTTTTGCTTGATATGGTCAAGGTCGTTAGCCATTTTCTTCCTTAAAGTCAAACTATAAACAATTATAAATGCATAAAAGCAGCCGGGTAATATCCGGCTGCTTTTTTAGGCCTTGAAGAAAAAGGGGCTATGGCTTGATGGCGATTTTCAGGACGCCATCACGTTGGTTGGCAAAAAGATCATAGGCCTCGACAATATCGTCAAGCTTGTATTCATGGGTAACCAGTGCTTCCAGGTTGACACGGCCTGATTCAACAATTTTGAGCAGGCGGCGCAGTCTTTCTTTGCCGCCGGGGCACAAGGCAGTCACGATTTTATGATCGCCAAGACCTGCGGCAAATGCACTGACCGGAATAGTCAGGTCTTCCGAGTAGACGCCCAGGCTGGACAGCGTGCCCCCCGGTTTCAGGACGCGAAGTGCCTGTTCAAAGGTGGTTTGGGTGCCCAGGGCTTCGATGCTGACATCAACCCCACGACCGGCAGTGAGTTTCATGATTTCGTCAACCACATCCACTTTTTTGAAGTTCAGGGTAACATCAGCACCCATTTGGCGGGAAATTTCCAGGCGTTCATCAACGCCGTCCACGGCAATAATGGTGGCTGCGCCTCGCAGTTTGGCACCGGCTGTGGCACAAAGGCCAATCGGCCCCTGGGCGAAGATGACAACGGTGTCACCAATTTTAATATTGCCATTTTCAGCACCCACGAAGCCGGTAGACATGATGTCAGGGCACATGAGAACCTGTTCATCCGTCAGCCCATCGGGGACGGGAGCCAGGTTGGCCTGGGCATCGGGAACCAGCACATATTCGGCCTGGGTACCATCAATAATGTTGCCAAAACGCCAGCCACCGGTTGCCTTATAACCATGGCAGGCGCAAGTGCCACTGGCAGTGAGATAGCCACCATCTTGCGAGGGATAACCGTCCTGGCAGGCATAAGAAGTAAAGCTGGGGCAAATGGCGCCGGCAATGACCCGCTGGCCTTCCTGGTAGCCCGTTACGTTACTGCCCAGTTTCTCAATAATGCCTACCGGTTCGTGCCCAACGGTCAGTCCGGGCGCTACCGGGTATTCACCTTTCAGGATATGGACATCGGTGCCGCAGATGGTGGTGGTGGTAATGCGCAGCAGCGCATCGTTGGGACCCACATCGGGGATGCGTTTTTCCTGGATTTCGATGCGACCGGGGGCAACAAAAACAGCAGCTTTCATGGTAGACATGGCAGTCCTCCTAGGTAAGATGACGTAAAGGGAATCGCGAGATGCATGATTCCTCTGGGTATGACTATACAACTATACAATCTGTAAATGACAGAATTTTTATCAATTGTAATGTTTTGTTGTGGGAAGGTGGGGTGATTAAAATCAAAAGGAGGGCGAAGGCAAGTTAGAATACGGTATTATCAATTCAAGTAGATGCTGGCGTGGTTTATTCAGTCAAGGAAGTATTCAAGACATTGCAGGGCGAGGGCACGCAGGCCGGCCGCACTGCCTTATTTTGCCGGTTCTCCGGTTGTAATTTGTGGTCGGGTCGAGAACAAGATCGTGCCAGTGCGCAATGCACTTTCTGTGATACCGATTTTGTGGGTACCGATGGCACCGAAGGTGGAAAGTATGCCTCGGCCCAGGCGCTGGCCGCATTGCTAGCCAAGGTTTGGGGAACGGGCAGCCAAAACCGTTTTGTAGTTTTTACAGGGGGTGAGCCCCTGTTGCAACTGGATGAAGCCTTGATTCGGGCAGTTCACGAACAGGGGTTTGAAATTGCCGTTGAGACCAATGGCACCTTACCTGTCCCAGAGGGTATTGACTGGATTTGCGTCAGTCCCAAGGCTGGCACAACATTGGTCCAGACCCGGGGCAATGAGCTCAAACTGGTGTATCCGCAATCGGGTATCCATCCATCCCAATTCGAGCATCTGGATTTTCAGCAATTCTGGCTCCAGCCCATGGATAGTCCACTGCAACGCGCCAATACGGAACAGGCCATTGCTTATTGCCTGGAACACCCACGCTGGCGGCTAAGTACTCAAACCCATAAAATCATAGGAATACGATAGTGGCAACAAATGCACTCGTGCTTTTTTCTGGTGGCCAGGACTCAACGGCATGCCTGGCCTGGGCATTAAGCCATTTCGACCGGGTGGAAACACTGGGCTTTGATTATGGCCAGCGTCATCATGTAGAACTGGCATGCCGGCAAAAAGTGATTGAGCAAATCCGCCAGCAGTTTCCCCAGTGGGACAAAAAACTGGGGGAAGATCATCTGCTGGATCTGGGTTTGCTGGGGCAAATTTCAGATTGCGCCCTAACCAGTGAAACTGAAATCCTGTTTGCGCAAAGCGGCTTGCCCAATACTTTTGTGCCTGGCCGGAATCTTATTTTTCTTACCTTTGCAGCCACGCTGGCTTATCGTCGCCATCTTAACGTGCTGGTGACCGGCGTGTGTGAAACCGATTATTCCGGTTATCCGGATTGTCGCAGTAATACCATGCAGGCGCTTCAGTTGGCCCTTAACCTGGGTATGGAACAGCAATTCAGGATAGAGACCCCGTTAATGTGGCTGGATAAGGCCCAAACCTGGCAGTTGGCCAGTGATCTGGGCGGAGACGCTTTGCTGGATATTACCCGTGAACATAGCCATACCTGCTATTTGGGCGATCGCAGCCAGCGTTTTGACTGGGGCTATGGCTGTGGCACCTGCCCCGCCTGTGAACTTAGGGCAAAAGGATACGACGCATTTATGAAAACACAGCAGGGCGAGGCCGGTTGATGATACGCATTACACGAAAAATGGAATTTGACGCGGGTCACCGTATCCCCGATCACCGTAGCCAGTGCCGCAATTTGCACGGTCACCGTTATGTGCTTGAAATTACCCTTGAGGGCGAAGTACAGGACTCTCCAGGGCAGTCGGATAATGGTATGGTGCTTGATTTTTCGGATATCAAGGCCATTGCCAAGGAAAAAATCGTGGATCCATGGGACCATGCTTTCCTGGTTTGTCAAAGTGATACGGCGGTACTGGAGTTCCTCAAGTCAATGCCTGGTCATAAAACGGTTGTCACCGCCAAAGTACCCACGGCAGAAAACCTGGCCCAATTGGCCTTTGACGTGTTGTCCCCTGCTTTTGCCCGGCGCTATGGTAAAGACCTGCTCTTGCATCGGGTGCGTCTGTATGAAACGCCCAACTGCTGGGCCGATGCGACCAAGGTGACAGAAGTTGGTTAATTCGGCTTCTTTACTGGCATGCGCCAGTGGGGGCTTGTGTAGGGCGTGTTTCTCAGGACGGACTTGTCTGCCATGTCTTAAATATTGTCAATGTGGAAGTGGAATCAAGCATGAAAATCAGGTCTTTTGTACAGCAAGATGAAGATGGCGTCATCCGTTTATGGAATGAGTGCGGTTTGGTCAAGCCATGGAATGATCCAAAAAAAGATATTAAACGTAAACTCACGACCCAGCCAGAACTGTTTTTGGTGGTCGAGAAAGAGGGTGTCGTGGTTGGTTCGGCGATGGTTGGTTACGAGGGACATCGGGGTTGGGTATATTACCTGGCGGTTGATCCGGCTTGTCAGGGGCAGGGCATTGGCCAGGCGCTCATGCAGGAAGCCGAGCATCTGTTAATGGAAAGGGGTTGTCCCAAGATTCAGTTGCTGGTGCGCAGCAATAACAGCCAGGTGCTGGATTTTTACGGAAAACTGGGCTATGAGACAAGCGATGTGGTCATGCTGGGCAAACGTCTGATTCCCGATGCCTAGGCTGGCAAATTTGCCAGCCGGTTAAAAATGCAGAAAATAAGGAAGTATATTAAACTGGTAGCGATCTGATCAACATCCAGGAGATAACATGGCTTATAAACTGCAGTCCCCATCAGAAACACATAGCGTCATTGTGGGTGGTGGCACGATGGGCACCGATATTGCGACCGTTTTGCTGCGTGCCAGGTCCCGTTGCATTATTGTAGAGCCCAACCCGTCGCTGCATGAAGGCATATTTAATCGGACAGCGCAAAACCTGCAGGCCATAGGACGGGAAGAGAATCATTCTTTGCTGACTGTAGTTGGTTCACTTGAAAAGATCGATTGGTCTGGCGTCCATCTTGTCATAGAGGCTATTCCAGAAAACCTTGAGTTGAAGCAAGCGTTATTCAAGGATCTTGAACGCTTGGCAGGAGCAGAAACCATTTTATGCAGTAACAGCTCAAGTTTTCCAATCAGTGAGATTATCGAAGGCTTGCAAACCGCTGAAAGAATGGCTGGCCTGCATTTTTTCATGCCGGCGCATATTGTGCCACTGGTTGAAGTGGTGCTGGGTAAGCAAACCGATCCCGACGTGGGGGCGAGTCTGGTTGCCTTGATGAAGCGCTGTGGTTCGGTGCCTGTGCTGATTCGCAAGGATGTGCCCGGTTTCCTGGCCAATCGTTTGCAGCATGCCATTGGCCGTGAGGCCTATTCGCTCATCGAGTCGGGTATTGTGACCCCGGAAGATGTGGATGCCGCCGTGCGTTTTGGGTTCGGTTTCCGTTATTTGGCGGCTGGTCCTATCATGCAAAAAGAAATTGCCGGATGGGATGTGCATGCCGCGGCGGCTGCAACCATTTATCCCGACCTGTCAAATGCGGCAATGCCCCCTGGCATCCTGACTGAAAAAATAAAAAATGGCAAATACGGCATGAAAACCGGCGAGGGCTTCTATCAATGGACCCCTGAAACCATGCAAGCGGAAAAGCAGCGTTATGACCAAGTATTAAGAAAAGGGCTTGAAATCCTGTCAAAAGACTTGCCTGATATTGAGCCTTGAACGGCTATTTATTAAGCCCCCGTGCTCCTCGTCTGTCTGGGGGCAATGGGGTGATATTTTTATCTTTCATGATAAAATCGGTGCGTTTAATGTGCCGGTATGTGCTGCTTTTTTTCCAATAAATATCTGTTTTTACAGACAATAATTTGGATTTTCAGCGGGTTTTCTATTATCCGAATTAAATTGCCACAAAATGAATGTGCTGTTTCTGTAAAAGGTGTAACATTCAGCCTGATATTATCTTTAGAGGAGTGTAAAATGAAGAAACCAAATTCTGGCGGTCGCCTTAAATTTGGGTTTGTTGTGTTAATGGCATTAACGCTTGCCGGATGCTCATCAATCAGTAACGTCAGTTCAGACGGTGTTACCGAAGATCCTGTCTGGCCAAATGTTGAAGGCGTTACCTTAAATAACAAGCAGGGTACTTACCCCAATTTTTATAATTTGACGCAGGTTCGCTCTGGCGTAACCAAAGACCAATTGTATTATTTATTGGGTCGCCCACACTTCAGTGAAGGTATCAGTGCAAAGGAATGGGATTACCTTTTCCATTTCCATACCCCTGATATGGGCACCAATAATGTAACAACCTGCCAGTTCAAAATTCTTTTCGACACTGAAAGCATTGCCCGCAGTTTTTACTGGCGTAGCGTAGGTGAAGGTGCCGGTTGCCCCCCAGGAAGCGCTAAAGAGTCATATACACTAAGCGCCGATGCCTTGTTTGAATTTGATCAGTCAACATTAAGCGCCATTACCACCGGTCGTCAGGAATTGGATAATCTTGCCCAAAGCCTAAGTAATACCGAAAAAATTACAGGTATTACCATCGTTGGTCATACCGATTCCCTGGGTAACAGCGATTACAACATGCGCCTGTCACAGGCACGTGCAGAAACGGTGGGCAATTATCTGGTCAGTCAGGGGATTCCAGCCAACATGATTCAGGCATATGGTGTCGGTGAAGCACAACCTGTCGTGCAATGTACTGGCAGCGGTCAAGAGTTGATCAACTGTTTTGCGCCTAACCGCCGTGTGGTTATTACCGTTGATAATAAAGAATAAAACAGGCTGTTTTTTTAAAATTATTACAGTCTGAGCCATATTTACACCCGGGCCGTATAACTATTAAGTTATACGGTTTTTTTTCATAAAATTTGTGTGGAATGTAATCGGATGATGTTGTTTATTAAAAACATCAATTCAATAGCTTATTACGATTAAGTTTGATTTATAACAATACTCTCTATTACCCATGAAGCTACCATAGTCTTAAGCTTTAAATTAAACGTATAAAAAACTCATTGTGGGGAATAAATAAGCATATCTTAAAAAAATATTTTTAAGAGATGCTTATATTTTTAAAAGAGGTTGTTAACATGGTAAAAATGAAAAAATCCATTGCCAGCTATGCGCTTGCTTCTATACTGTGTCTGGCTGGCAGTGCCGCTGCCATGGCACAAGACAAAGCGGCCGAGGCCGCCATAACAGAACGCTACAAACCGAATAATGAATTGATTGTGGCTATTGAGCCTGCAAACGGTCATAATCCTGCGGAAGTCGAGTTGGGTAAAAAACTGTTCTTTGATCCTCGTTTGTCACGGTCAGGATTTATTTCATGTAACTCTTGTCACAACCTGGGAATGGGCGGCAGCGATAACCTGCCTACCTCAATTGGTCACAACTGGCAGGAAGGCCCCATCAACTCTCCTACTGTACTTAACTCCAGCCTGAACTTCGTCCAGTTCTGGGACGGCCGTGCGGCAGACTTGCGTGAACAGGCCGGTGGCCCCATTGCCAATCCGATGGAAATGGCCTCTTCGCATGACCTGGTGGTGAATATCCTTGAATCCATTCCTCAATATAAAGAAGAGTTCAAAAAGGTATATGGTTCAGACACTATCACTATTGATGGCGTGACCAAGGCCCTGGCGGTATTTGAAGAAACCCTGGTGACACCCAACGCACCCTTTGACCGCTGGTTGAAAGGTGACGAAAACGCCATTAATGATCAAGAACTGCGTGGCTACCTGACCTTTAAAAACAGTGGTTGTGTTGCCTGTCATAACGGTGCCAACGTAGGCGGAGCTTCATTCCAGAAAATGGGTCTGATCGAATCGTACGTCACCGATAACGAAGCAGCCGGCCGTGCCGGTGTGACCGGTAAAGACGTTGACCGTATGATGTTCAAGGTGCCTACCCTGCGTAACGTGGAATTAACCTATCCGTACTTCCACGATGGTGCTGCCAATACACTGTCTGAGGCGGTGGATATCATGGGACGTTTGCAGTTGGGCCGCAAATTTGCAGACAATGAAATTGAAGACATTGTTGCCTTCCTTAAAACCCTTACCGGTGATCAGCCAAGGTTTGAAATGCCTATCCTGCCACCTTCCAGTGATTTGACACCCCGTGCCAAACCATTTGAAAAGTGATAACCAAGTGTAGATGACAGTATAGTGAAAAAGCTGTCGTTCACAGGCTTCGGTTATGCAAAAAACACCTGTTTCGTATTTGCGAACAGGTGTTTTTTTGTGAAAAAAGGGGGGAGAAGGGGGGGATAGGGCAAAGAATAAAGTCGTCAAGTTATAAAAGATGCCCTCATTTGTACTGACCGGTAAGGGTCTGTGACTGTTTTGATACAGCTGCTTTTTGTTTTTAAGACAAGAAAATCATGATGTCAGCATATTCACTTACAATCACATTTAATGCAATTCATAATGATCAAAATATATTTGGAGACTATTCATGAAGCTTTATTATTCAACATCATCCCCTTTTGTCCGCAAAGTGATGATGGCAGCGCAAGAGTTGGGCTTGCTGGATCAAATTGAAAAAGAAACCGTTCAGGTTCATCCAGTGAACCGTTTGCAAACGGTGATTGCCGCCAATCCTTTAGGGCAGGTTCCTACCTTGATTACCGATGACGGCCAGGCGCTTTATGATAGTCGGGTCATTTGCGAATATCTGAATGACAAGGCCAATGGCAGCCTGTTTGGCAATCAGGAAAGCCGTTGGGGTATTTTGTCTGAATTGGCAGCGCTGGATGGTTCTTTGAGCGCGCTGGTGCTTGCCCGTTACGAAATAGGTGTTCGCCCTGTTGAGTTGCAGTGGCTGCCATGGGTGGATGCACAAATGGACAAGGCCCGCACCACCCTGGATTATTTTGAAGGCAAGGCCGAATCATTGGACGGCCGCGCGGATATTGCCATGTTGGGGCTGGCCTGTTTGTTGGGATACCTTGATTTTCGTTTTGCCCACTTCGACTGGCGCAAGTCATATCCCAAGCTGAATGCCTGGAATACGCAGTTTTCCCAAAGGCCTTCCGTGTTGCAGACGGTTCCGTTCTGATTTTGAATTTATCCAGGTTTGATCCTCATACCTTGCGTGTTTTCCTGTTGGCTGCCCAACATTCAAGTCTTACCAAAGCGGCCCAGGAATCACACCTTACCTTGTCTGCCGCCAGCAAGCGTGTTTCAGAGCTTGAAAAACAGCTTAATTGCACGCTTTTCATCCGGCAGGCCAGGGGTGTGACGCTAACGCCTGCCGGACACGCACTGGTAGAGCACGCCCAGCAAGTCATCAGCACGATTAACCGCATGGCCGCCGATATGGGCGATTATGCCGCCGGGTTGCGTGGCCAGGTACGGATGTGGGCCAACACTTCTGCAGTAATTCAGTTTTTACCCGGTGATCTGGCCCGGTTTTCCAGCCAGAATCCGGCGATTCGCTTAAGCCTTGAAGAAAAGTTGAGTCATGAGATTATTTCGGCATTAACCCAGGAAAAAATTGATATTGGCATTTTTGCCGATAATATTCCCAGCGGGCAAGTGCAGAAAAGCCTGTACCGCTTTGATCAGCTGGTGTTGCTGGTGCCTTCTTCTCATGCGTTGCGGGGTTCGTCACCGGTTTATTTCAGGGACGTACTTCATCATGACTTTGTTGGTTTGTCCGATGGCAGCTCTTTGCTGGTTCGCATGCAGGAAGCCGCATTGGCAGCCGAAAAACCATTGCGCCTGCGGGTGCAGGTAAGCAGTTTTGATGCCATTTGTCGCATGATAGAAGCCGGGCTGGGTATTGGACTTTTGCCCCGTGCCTCGGTACGGAGCGAGATTCTTGGGAAAGGCCTGCATGCGGTTGATTTGCTGGATAGCTGGGCAGAGCGGACTTTATGGATTGGGGTGCGTGACGAACATAGCCTGACCCCCGATGCCCTGCGCCTGTATGCTTTTCTGAAGCAAGCCCGGCATGCAGGACACAATAACGAGTCACTGCAGGAGCCTTGAATTTCAGGAA
>CAZPNE010000027.1:0-16173 GCA_964588255.1 uncultured Advenella sp.
CGGCAGAGTGGGCAGACAGCGCCTCATCGGGACCGGCCCGCTCCATCCGGTCAAGGGCAATCAATACGGCAGCAGGGGTTGCACCGGCCTTGCGAATAATGTCCACTGACTCACGTACCGACGTACCTGCGGTAATCACGTCATCGATAATAACCACTTTACCCTGTAATGGCGCACCCACCAGCACCCCGCCCTCGCCGTGATCCTTGGCTTCTTTGCGATTGAACGCAAATGGCACATCACGTCCGTTTAAGCCTGGATTGTTTGCCAGGGCAATAGAGGTAGCCGTGGCCAGTGAAATGCCCTTGTAGGCAGGGCCAAACAACATATCAAACTCTACCCCGGAATCAACCAGTGCCTGGGCATAAAACTGCGCCAGTTCACCCACCGACTTTCCTGAATCAAACAGGCCGGCATTGAAAAAATAAGGACTGAGGCGACCAGACTTGACTTTAAACTGGCCAAATTTCAAAACACCCTGACCCAATGAAAAACGAACAAAATCAAGACGATTCCGAGATGACATAATTAACCTTGCACAAAAACTGATGAATAAAATAATTCTGTCATCTTAGCAATATTCATACCAGTCCTCCACTTTTATTTGGCTGTTTTTTTCCGAAAAGAAAATTACTGGCCTGATTACCCCTGTCAAATCACGCCATCAAATCCGGGTAGCGCCCATTGCCCCAGCAAAGGATCCCGATTTATTCATGGTGTTTTCAGCGCTTAAATGGCACTATTCCATTTGCAGAACAGTGCATTCAGGTTAACCCGATTTATTTGCCTCCAAATCCTGATTAGAATATCCTAACTCGATGAAAACGGCTTTTTACATACAGCCAAACACTGATTTGCCAAATACCCATTCAGCCACATCAAGAACCCGCCAAAAACATCCGGCTGATTATTGTCTTTTACAAGGAACTCACATGAAAATGCCCACTTATTTTATTTCGCACGGTGGTGGCCCATGGCCTTATATCCGGGAATGGGACGAACAATACAAGGCATTGCGTGAGTCTCTTGAGCGCCTGCCTGCCGAGTTGCCGGAGAAACCCAAAGCCATCCTGATGATTTCCGCCCACTGGATTGGTCATGAGATTTTGATCATGGGCAGTGACAAACCGGGCATGCTTTATGATTATTACGGGTTTCCCGAACACACCTATCATGTTCACTACAATGCCCCCGGTGATCCGGCTTTAGCCGCCAAAGTACAAACCATGCTGACAGATAGCGGCTTTGAAACCCGGATAGACCTGGATCGCGGTTTTGATCATGGTGCCTTTGTGCCACTGGCGGTTTCTTTTCCCGAGGCGGATATTCCGGTGGTGCAGGTATCTATTAACCGCAATTATGATCCGGCCTATCATATTCGCCTGGGTCAGGCACTGGCCACCTTGCGCGATGAAGGCGTACTGATTATTGGCAGTGGCCTAAGCTACCATAACCTGCGCCTGATGGGCCCGGCTGGTTCAGTCCCTTCGGCAAAGTTTGATCAGTGGTTACAGGATGCCATTTTGGGAAAAACCCAGGAAGCCCGCAGCCTCGCCCTGGAGCAATGGGAAAAAGCCCCCGCTGCCCGCCTGGCCCATGCGCAGGAAGACCACCTGATTCCACTAATGGTAGCCGTTGGTTCAGCAGGCAATGATGCCGCCACCTGTGTGTATCATGAAACAACCGCCTTTGGCGCCATTACCGCGACCAGTTTCAAGTTTGGCTAATTCCTAATAGCGCTTGCCAAAACAAGCCGTCCTGCAGACAATGACGGTTTGTTTTTATGTATTGAACACTCACCTATGATTCCCCAACGCCTGGGTCTTGCCGCCGCACACTTTGCCGCATTTTTATTTGGCCTGACCGGTGTGCTGGGTGCCCTGATAGACGGTACCCCCACCCTAATTACCTTTGGACGGGCCTTGTTTGCCGCCCTGACTCTGGCTCTAGTGGCATTTTTCCTGCGCATCTCGATTACCAGGAACATTAACCGGCGCACGCTCAGAACGCTGTTCATGGCAGGCCTGTCTCTCACCATTCACTGGGTGACTTTTTTCATTGCCATCAAGACGGGCGGGGTTGCCTTGGCCACCCTGGGCTTTGCCAGTTTTCCGACATTCATTACCCTGCTTGAATGCCTCTTCCTGAAAGACACGATTGGCAAAAGGGAAAGCTTTTTACTGCTGTTGGTACTGCTCGGACTCTTGCTGGTAACCCCTTCGGCCGATCCCGCCAGTGCCTCTACCATTGGCCTGGCCTGGGGAGTTGTTTCCGGCTTTTCCTTTGCCGTGCTGGCTGTCATCAACCGTAAAAGTGCCGTCAACCTGGACCCGGTGCAAGTGGCTTTCTGGCAAAATCTGCTGGTTGCGGCACTTACCTTGCCCTTTGTTTTTGGCGATATCGGCATGCTGGCGCCCAAGGATTATGGCTGGCTGGCGGTTCTTGGCATTTTCTGCACGGCCCTGTCCCATTACCTGTTCGTATTCAGCCTGCGCGCTTTAACCGCTCGCACCACAGGACTGATTATTGCCCTTGAACCGGTCTATGCGATCGTTGTCGCCTGGATACTGTTTGCAGAGGAACCCACCCTGCGCATGGTCATTGGTGGAGCCCTTATAATAACGGCAGCCGTGTTCCCTAAAAAAACATAGCTTAAACACAGGCATTCATGTTATTACGTGCATCTACCACCAATATTTTTCTGAATCCCGTTCAAAACCGTTTTGAATCATTTATTTAAGTAATCATCAAGGTTTAGATTCGTTCCAGATATTCGGTATCCAGTCATTCGAATAGCCTGAAATAAACTCGGCAATCGTTCCATCCTCACGATACACGGAACGACGTACCGCACCGATATTGGCACCATAAACATGAATGCTGACAGAAACCTGATCAGGGTATGCGTTATATACCCTATGTATATCACCAATGGTAGGAGAAACCGCCTCAACCTGCCCCGGTTTCAGCAAAATCGCCTCACCATCAGGCACCAACTCACCATCTGCCTCTCGCCTGAAACCCTGTGAATATTCTGCGCCACGCAACATACCGATCAGTCCCCAAACAGTGTGGTCATGTATCGGGGTACTTTGCCCCGGTCCCCATACAAAACTGACAATTGAAAACCGTCCGCCCGAATCGGCATGTAATAAAAACTGCTGATACCTGTCGGGATCAGGCTGGGCAAGCTGCTCGGGCAGCCAACTGTCCCCGGCGACCAAATCGGCCAGCAAGGCCCCTCCTTTTTCAAGTATCCGGGTCTCATCACCTGTTTGCTCCAGTAATGTAGAAAAGGCACTCACGAAAGTACGTAAAGGTACGATACTACTCATTTTTCAAGTCCTGTAAATTTAAAATATTGTTGGAGAGTTCCTGTTGCAACAACAGATTTCTTAACTGTTAAAAAACTGGTTTTCCTTAAACGGCAAACCCAGATGATCCCTAAGTGTCAATCCGGTATATTCCTTGCGGAACAATTGACGTTTTTGAAGCTCAGGCACAACAAGCTCGACAAAATCATCCAGTCCGCCTGGCGTACTACTGAACATGATATTGAAACCATCGCAAGCCTTGTCATAAAACCATTCTTCAAAATCATCGGCAATTGACTGGGCCGTGCCCACCAAGAAACGGTGTCCACCTGCACTCCATTTCGTGTATAGCTGACGCACGGTAGGACGTTCATTCCGGATCCAGTTAACTAACAGTTGCTGGCGGCTTTTATGCGAGTTGGTTACCGGGATAATCTCTGGCAAAGGTACTTCATCATCAAACCCCAATCTGGTCAGATCAAGGCCCAAGCTGGCATAATTCGACAAAGACTGCAAGACAATATCCACATCGCGGGTTTCAAGTAATTGCTCAAATTTGTCTTCAGCCTCTGCTTGGGTCCGCCCAATGACAGGCATTACTCCAGGCAAAATCTTGATACTTGAAGCGGGTCTTCCCAGCAATGCTGCACGTGCCTTGACATCAGTAAAAAAAGCCTGGGCATCTTCCTTGTCCTGGGCTGCGGTATAAAGCATTTCCCCAATCCGGGCTGCCAGATCCTTGCCTGACTCCGATGAACCGGCCTGCGATAAAACCGGCCAACCCTGCAAAGGTCTGGGTGTATTCAATGGCCCTCTCACCCTGAAGAACTCACCCTCATGATTAAGTACATGCAACTTGGCAGGATCTGCCCATTGACCCGTTTCCTTGTTGCGCAGGAAAGCATCATCTGCCCAACTGTCCCACAAACCCGTCACCACATCAACGAACTCATGGGCCCGTTCATAGCGTTTGGCATGATCCATATGCCCGCTCAAATTGAAGTTCTCTCCGCCACCGGTAGAAGTAACCACATTCCAGCCAGCCCGTCCCTTACTCAGATGGTCCAGGGCAGCAAACTTCCTGGCAACGTTATAGGGTTCGTTATAACTGGTACTGACAGAAGCCACTAACCCGATTCGACTAGTCACCACCGCCAGCGCGGACAACAGTACGACTGGATCCCAGCGGGGAGCCTGTGGACTGCGTGCCACCGTCTCACTGTCTGAGGCGGAAAACACATTGTCATAAAAAAAGACAGCATCAAATTTGGCCGCCTCCAGTTTTTGGGCATAGGAAATGTACTTGGTAAAATCAGTATAAGCATCCGTATCAGCCTGCGGATGCCTCCAGCTATCGCCCTGAACACCGGAGCCGGTGAAGTAGGCACCCAAATGGAAAGTTCTCTGTTCTGTATTCATTATCTTTGATATTGTTATCTGGAAAATTGACAGGCCAACCAAACACAAAGGCCTGTCTGTTTAAACTTAACTATTCAGTGCACAAATCCGCCCTTTATATATTTCACGGGTTCGCGCTCCATGCGTAACAGAAGTTCCTGCAATTCATCTACCGATTTCTCCTTCTTTACGGGTGTTTCTCCATCCCGGCACAAAAAATCATCAGTGCTCCAGGCCGTTAACGTACGAGCCCGTAACCAGCCGTCCTGATCCGCCAGAAACTGACTCCCGGGAAGATCCTTTGGCGTAGTTCCCGCTATCAATGCCAGGCTTTGCCACACCGCATCATCTTTCACACGACATTGCACATAAGGATTCTCATGGGTATCTGCAGCCGGCCCCACCAAAACTGTATAAAGACGAGGATCTTCCATGATTTCTTCTTCACCCCCAACGGCAACCAACCTGACAAACTGATAACGCTGCAGACTACGCATGCGCCCGCTGTCACCATAATTGCACAGCACATCAAAGTCAGGCAACGCCACCGGAATCGGCCATGCACCATTTCGCGCAGCACCTTGCCCAGCTGCCAATGCTTTCAGGTAATCAAGCAATGACCAAGTATCCTCTGCTGTCAATTGCTCAGCAAAACCTGGCATCGTCTGTTGCCCCTGCCCGTCCTGCATGCCATATAACATATGCCATACCAGCTCACCATCTGCCCGCTTGCCCAATAGCTGGCTTGACAAATCCGGCGGCAGGAATGAAAGTTTTTTTGCATCAACACCATGCCCACGTCCATCTGCCCCATGGCAATTCAGGCAATGTCTGGCATAAAGCTGACTGCCCCGCTGTATGCTGTCTGCATTGAAACCGGTAGGAGATTGATGCATGCTGGCAGGCATGGCATTGGTCAGGATCGTTGTTCCCGGCCACGGCACAAAAACCACCAGCAGCACGGCAACCACACCCAAATACCAGCGGGCCCTGCGCCAGAAACATGCCAGAACAAACAAAAGCAATATCAGCAAAACCGCAACGAGACTGATGATCAAATGCCTTGCCAATCCATGATCAATAATCAGGATCTCTCCGGCAATACGATAATCAAATGGCCAGGCTGGCTGGCCAAATTCGGTCTGGCGCCCCGTCAGGGCATGAAATATCCATAAGATACCTTGCTGCAGCCATTGCAAGACTGACAACAAGTCATTAAGCCATTGCGTCATGGGGGGAGCGTTCATGACCCCACCTGCTGTCTGTTGCTACAATTGTCCATCATTACCAGCTGTCATCCAAACCCAAATGCGCCAATGCCTCACGGCGCAGGGCTGCAATTCTCGGATCGCCGCGATGGCGTGGGTAAGGCAAATCCACCCTGATTTCAGCCTTGATACGGGCAGGACGTTCACTGAACACAACAACCCGCTGGGCAAGAAACAGGGCCTCCTCGACATCATGGGTGACCAGCAGAGCCGAAAACCCATTCTTGCGCCACAAATCAACCAGTTCGGTTTGCATCGCCAAACGCGTTAAAGAGTCAAGCTTGCCCAAAGGCTCATCCAGAATGAGCAGGGATGGATCATTCACCAAGGCACGAGCAAAAGCCACTCGCTGGGCCATACCCCCTGAAAGCTGATGAGGATAGCTTTGGGCAAACTCGCCCAGGCCAACACGGTTCAAGGCATCATCAACACGATGGCGGTCCCGCCTGAGCAAGCCCCTCGCCTGCAGTCCCAATGCCACATTGTCCCAGACGGTTCGCCATGGAAACAATGTCGGATCCTGGAACACCACAATCCGTGAAGGATCCGGCCGAACAATAAGCTCATCATCCTGCAGGAGTGTGCCTTGTGTCGCCGGTTCCAGGCCGGCCACCAGACGCAGCAGGGTTGATTTGCCACACCCGCTGGGGCCCAGCAACGCAACAAATTCACCGGCCTGTACCGTCAGGTTGACCTGGTTCAATACGGGCAGTTTGCCCTTTGGTGTATCAAAAACATGACTGACCTGACAGATATCGATTTGTGAACCAATATTTTGCTGGTGGTTTTCCACCTGTTCACGCTGTTCAGCAATGGCTACCATTTCACTGTTCCTTTTTGCCACGACAACACATAATCCCGCACCAGAAACAGCAGGGAAATCAAGCCTGAAAAAAGCAAGGCCATCACAATGAGCGCAGCATACATATTGGTATATGATGCCCAGCCCTGAGCCCAGGTCAGGTACCATCCCAAACCGGATTTAACGCCCATCATTTCTGCCGTCACCAGGACCGAAAAAGAAGCGCTCAACCCCATAAACAGACCAACAAAAACCTGTGGCAAGGCAGCCGGAATGGCAACCCGGAAGATCAAAAACCACTCGGAAGCACCCATAGTGCGGGCAACGTCATAGTAATTCTTGCTGACACTGGCAATCCCCGACCATGTCAATACCGCAACGGGAAACCCGGTTGCCAGCGCCACCAGGAAAATGGCAGCTGAATAACTGGAAGGGAAAAAATAAAAGGTCAGGGGCAATAATGCCGTGGCGGGCAAAGGCCCCAAGACACGCAACACGGGATGAACCCAATAACCAATGCTTTTTGACCAGCCTACCGACACACCGACCAGAAACCCTACCACAGCACCGTAGGCCACGCCTATTGCCAGCAGCTTCAGCGTATTGACGACACTGCCACCCAAACGTTGCCAATCATCGATATATACATCAATCAACGACTGTGGCGGTGCAAAAAACGGTACTGGCAAAAGGCCTGTTTTCGCAGTGAAGTATTCCCACAATCCCAATATCACCGGTACGGCAACAAGCCATGCCCCGTAAGGTCGCAACTCCTGCAGACGGGTGCCACCCGCCCGCTGGGCCCATGAAGTGGAAAACAATAACAGGCCGGCACCAACCAACACACCCGCCACACCCAATTCCTTGGTATACAGCCAGTCGGTAAAACCGACAACGTGATTCGGCACCCCCCAGGTCAAAATGCCGAAAGCGATCCAGGCCAGGCCGGCAAGCAGCCCAGAATGCCATAGCATCGACGGTGCTACAGCACGATCTGCCTGGGCAACATCAGACTCTTGGACCAATACGCCATTTGCAATAAGCTCATTCATATCATCACCCCAAAACATCAACATAGACATGCTGCGCAAGGCGTTTTGTGTCTGTCGAAGGTTTGATTACACCAATACGTTGGAAGTCATCGGCAAAGAATGCAATTTCCTCCTGCAGGTCAAAGCCGGTAGGATGATGGTCAAACGTCAGCGTGTCATACAGCTTGATCAAATCATCTTCTGTAATCTTGGGTGAGTATTTTGCAAAAATACGTGCTGCCTGATTGGGATTTTCCAACATGAAATCACTGGCTTGCACAATGGATCGCGCCAGCGCTGCTGCGGTTGGCTTGTCATTGCGCACCAGCTCTCCACGGACCCCCACCACGCAGCAAACCTTGCGCGCGTACTCCCCGGACAGGTTGGTAGCCAGTTCTACATAGGCACCATTGGTCCGTTTTTCCAGCAAATAAAGATTGGGGTCACCATCGGCAATCGCCTGAATTTCACCCTTGTCCACGGCAATCCCCAGCAAATCGGCGGGATACTGGCGCCAGGTGATATCCTTATCCGGATCAATACCATTTTTTGCCAGCAGAATGGTGAAAAAATGCTTGCCGGGTGCGGCCAGATCACTAACACCCACTGTTTTTCCTTTCAGGTCGCTCAATTGGTTAACGCCTGACGCCTTGTGTCCCAGCAAACGGACACATCCCCCATGCGAGCTGCCCACAATTTTTACATCGAAGCCCGCCTCAAGCGGCTTCAACCAACGATGTATCATGCCAATGGCAGCATCAGCCTTGCCTGTTGCAACCGATTCCAGCAACTGATCGGTAGAGCCGCTGTAATTGAGCAATTCGACATCCAGACCGTTTTTCTCAAAATAGCCCAGCTCTTTGGCAACTACAACTGGCGTCAGGCAAAAGGCATTCTGGTTCCAGGCAAAGACCAGTTTTTTCGGGTTTGACCAAGCTTGGCGGTTGTGTAACAAAACAGGTGTGGCCAGTGCAGTCCCAAGTGTCAGGCCTAAAAACCTGCGCCGGTTGATTTGACTGAATTTATGCATAAATTACTCCTAATCCAAAAAGTCAGGTTCTGCTTCCAGCAAACCTGCGTATAAACTTTCAAATGCGTAACGTGCCCCCTCACTGCCCCCCACTTGCGAATGGGTCAGTCTTGCCGTCTCATGATCAATTGGCTGGGGAGTACCCGCAGCTTCTGCGAGCAATTGGGTATGACACGCATTATCAAGCGCAATGTAATACCAGGCTGCTGCCTCAACCGTTGTACCAACCGTTAAAATGCCGTGATTCTTCAGGATGACACCCTTGCTAGCAGTCTGATCCTGCTTGAAAAGTGCCTGGGCAATCCTCTCTCCTTCACTGATATCCACGACCATGCCGGTAAAGTCATCAAAAAGGACATGATCTTCATAAAAAGAACAGGAATCCTGGGTCAATGGATCCAGCTTACGCCCCAGTGAAGACCAGGCCTTGCCAAAAGTGGAATGGGTGTGGGCGGCAGCCACCAGATTGGGATGTGCCTCATGAATAGCGGCATGAATGGCAAAAGCGGCTTTATTCAAAGGCCGTTGACCTATCACAGTTTCTCCACGACTATTCACTAACAACAAATCGGAAACACGTATACGAGAAAAGTGGACACCTAATGGATTTACCCAAAAATGATCCTGTAACTCAGGATCACGTGCCGTAATATGACCGGCTAATCCCTGGTCAAAACCGTAACGTGCAAATAAGCGGAAAGCGGCTGCCAAACGTGTCTGACGATAGCGCCTTTCTTGTTTAATCGTACGGTTCGACAAATCAGGATCAAACCAAAATTTCTGGATCGGCTCATGATTGAATACCAATCCTTGCCCTGTCGCGGTGGGTTGATCCAAAAGTTCAATTGCATTCATATTGCCTCTCTAGGTGATGAGCAATCGTACTCAAGCGACCGCTTGAGTTAACGATGACTGACGTGCACGAACCCCTTCACGTAACCTTGGGATAAGTTCACGACCATAATCTTTCGCATCCTCAAGAGGATCAAAACCGCGCAACAGGAAAGTCTCTACCCCAAGATCGTAATATTGCAATAGGGCTTGAGCAACTTGCTCAGGGGTTCCCACCAAGGCTGTGGAATTGGAGCGTGCACCGGTCAATTTGGCAATTTCCGTCCACAACAACTGATCCACCCTGGATCCCTGCTCTGCCGCGGCCAGCAAACGTCTTGCTCCCTCACTTTGCTGTGGATCGCCTGGCTCGGTCAATCCCTGCAGAGCACGCAAATGCTTCGCCTGTGCCAGAATCTGGTCTGCCTTCTCCCAGGCTTTTTCTTCGGTCTCCGCCAAAATCGGTCTGAAAGAAACCGAAAAACCAATTTTTCGTCCATTCACAGCTGCCTTGACACTCACACGCTGGGTCAATTCACGCACCTGATCCAGTGACTCCCCCCACAGGGCATAGATATCTGCATGCCGCGCAGCCACATCAAGAGCAACTTCAGAGGCCCCTCCAAAGAAAATGGGCACGTGCGGTTTCTGGGCCGGTTTGACATCAGACCATGCATCTTCAAAACGGTAATACTTTCCCTCATGGCTGAAAGGCGCATTGGCCGTCCACACCTGACGCAGTATGTGCAGATATTCATCCGTGCGCTCATAACGTTCATCGTGATCAAGATAGTCACCGTCCCTGCGCTGCTCATAATCAGACCCACCAGAAATGAAGTGAACACCGAGACGCCCACCGGTAAATTGGTCCAGGGAAGCAATATCACGGGCCGCATAGGTGGGAGACACAAACCCCGGACGGTGTGCCAGCATGAAATGGATCCGCTCTGTGACACCGGCCGCATAGGCAATCGTATGAGCAGCCGAAGGGCCGGTTGAATGATGTGGTACCAGAATCCGGTCAAACCCAGCCTGCTCATGCGCCTGTGCAAAATCCCGGACATAGTCGCGATCAATGACCGGCCCTGTTGGTGCGTGTATTTCCGATTGTTTTTGACTTTGGATCATTCCAATAATTTGCACACTCATCTGAAGAAACTCCCGAAACTCATTTAGTTATCAATTTATCGATCTGCACAAAACTGCAGTTAGTCCGGGAAGATTACATCCTCTTTATAAAATTTTTAAATACAAAAAATAAATTTTTATATAAATTTTGCATATTTAAACTTATTGGCCGAAGACCTTAATATGGGTCTTTTCCAAAGAATTGCTTCATGTGCAGGCTATAACGATGACGATTTTCAGCAATACAACCAGTACAGCCATAAAGACACCAACGATCATTTCAGATATGGATCTTCTTTCACTGCGTACGACCTTTCAGAAAACAGCGGCCCATTTCGATCAAAGCGGACAATTTCCGCATGAAAACTTTACCACCCTGAAGCAGGCTGGACTGATACAACTGGTCGCACCCGCGCCGTTCGGACATGGAGCAACACTTTCCCAGGCCCGTAAAGTCATTGAGGCAATTGCCTATGCCGAGCCGGCAACGGCACTGGTACTAACCATGACCTACCTAAATCACCGTCAATTGGGCCGTCCCGACAATCAGTGGCCCCAGGTGATACGTGAACGTGTACTGCAAGGCGGCCTGATTAACTCGCTGCGCGTTGAACCTGAACAGGGCTCTCCCTCCAGAGGAGGCTTGCCTGACACCGTTGCACGGAAAAAAGACAATGGATGGCTGCTGAGTGGCCAGAAAATCTACAGTACCGGTTCACCCGCATTGGAGTGGATGGCAGTCTGGGCCAGAACTGATGAAGAAAAACCGCGTACAGGTGTATTTCTGGTACACCGTCCAAGCGTCAGCGAAGGACTGAGTATTGTGAAAAACTGGGATCATCTGGGGTTGCGTGCATCCGGCAGCCATCTGGTGGTTTTTGACAATGTTCATCTTCCAGATAGCCACGCCATCGATTTGCGCCATCCTGAAGAATGGGTAGCGGGTGGTAAGGCACACACTGATTTGGGACAAAACAAAGACCAGCAGGCCTGGATGATTGTCCTGTTGAGTACGCTGTATGATGCCATTGCGCGTGCAGCCCGTGACTGGCTTTTTGATTTTCTACGTAACCGGACACCCAGCAGTCTGGGTGCCCCCTTGTCTACGCTGCCACGAATACAGGAACAGGTAGGCCGTATTGAAACGTTACTGTATACAAATAAAATCGCCTTGGACAATTTGACGGAAAAAACCGATCGGAATAATCCACCAGCGACAAGCGAAAGCGGTCTGGTCAAATACATTGTTACCAATAACGCCATCCAGGCAGTGGAACTGGCACTGTCGCTGACCGGCAATCATGGCCTTAGCCGTAACAACCCACTTGAGCGTCATTACCGGGATGTGTTATGCAGTCGTATCCACACACCACAGAACGACAGCATTCTAAGCACGGCCGGGCGCGCTGCGCTAACTGCCGTTTAGTGCGGTCATGAAATGAGCAACATATTTGCCGAAGTCCCTGACTGGTTCCCTCAAGTTCCCCAACGTATTGTCACATACCAGCCACAACTCAATAACCGGTTTGAAATTGGTCACATTGACCCTGCCAAGCTGATCACTCCACTCATTACCATGCAAAAAAGGTTCCGGAAAAAGCCCCAGTCCCAACCCCTGCGCAATGCTTTGCAGCTGGATACTCCTGCTATAGGAGTCAAGATTGACACGCAAATGCAAACCTTGCATGGCCAGGGCACGCATCAGACCCGCCCGGAAACCACAACCATCCGGGTTCAATACCCAACCCTTGCTATTGCATTGTTCCAACACATACTGGCGCTTGGGCCACTCGTCTTTGCAGCCCATCACGATAAGTTTCGATTTAAACAGTCTTTCCCCATGAATATTTTTGGGCAGGGAAGTACCCGCAGGCAAGAACAGGACAGCGGCATCCAGCTCCCCGCATTCCAGACGTTCAAGCAACAACTGGCCGCTGGAGCCCGTCACGACCTGGGGATGAACATCTGGCCATTTTTTTTGCAACTCGGCCAACACTGGCAGCGTAACCAGTTCTCCAATGCCCTGCGTGAGCCCCAGACGGATATTGCCTGCGGGAGGCAAATCACGAGCCGCCATCTCGCACAAAATGTCAATCTCCCGCAACACTGCCTTGCATTGCTCATGCACGCGTCGGCCCAAAACCGTCGCTCTGGGCGGTTTCGAATTGCGGTCCAACAACTGCACCCCCAGGGCCTCCTCAAAATTCTGCACACGCCTGGTAATTGCCGGTTGTGTCAAACCTAACTCGCGAGCTGCCTGACTGATGGACTGACAGCGCATCACCGCTACAAAGGCATCAATATCATCAATTTTCATGTTTTTCTTAAATATTTATTCATCAACTTAATAAAAAACAATCATATATCGGTTCATAACTGGCTGTCAGCTTGTTAATGAACTTCACAACCCATAAGGAAACTAATAAATGCCAACCCATGACTATCCCGTACTCAGCGCCACCGATGTCCGTGAGAAACTGCTGGCACGCACCGAGATCACACTGATTGATGTGCGAGAAGAAGACCCCTATGCCCAGGAACATCCGCTCTGGGCCAGCAACTTCCCGCTGTCACGACTGGAACTACAAGCCTGGCAACGCATCCCCAGAAAGGATACGACCATTGTGATATACGGTCAGGACGAATTTGAAGACCTTGCTCCCCGTGCTGCCAGGGTACTGTCAAAACTGGGCTACACCAATGTATTCCTTCTGGAAAATGGTCTGGAAGGATGGCAGGCGGCAGGAGGTGAACTGTTCAGGGATGTCAATGTTCCCAGCAAATCCTTTGGGGAACTCGTTGAACACCATCGAGACACGCCATCCCTGCCTGCTGATGAAGTCAAAAAATTGCTGGAAAGCAATACCAATACTATTGTTCTTGACGCACGTCGTTTTGATGAATACCAAACCATGAACATACCAGGTTCAGTGAGCGTTCCTGGTGCTGAATTGGTTCTACGGGCAAGAGCATTGGCCCCCAACCCGACAACACAGATTATCGTTAATTGTGCAGGACGTACAAGAAGCATCATAGGCACCCAATCCCTCATCAATGCTGCTCTTCCCAACCCAGTCGCTGCACTGCGTAACGGTACAATTGGCTGGACGCTTGCCGGTCATGAACTGGAAAAAGGTGCCGACAGAAAATTCCCTGACGATATTGACAAACAGGTACTTGAGGTGGCTCAGTCTGATGCGCGCCGTGTCGCAGATGCTGCCGGTGTCAAACACATTACGCTAGACGCGCTGCAGCAACTGCAGCATACTGGCCGCACCACTTACTTCATTGATGTCCGGACACCTGAGGAATATAAAAATGGGCATTTAGCCGGATTCATCAATGTTCCCGGCGGACAACTGGTACAGGAAACCGATCACACCGCCCCCGTCAGGGGCGCACGGATTGTTCTGGCCGATCTGGATGGCGTACGGGCCAATATGTCCGCGTCCTGGCTGGCACAAATGGGCTGGGAAACCTATGTCATTGAGTCTGCCAATCCGGAGGACTTTTCTGTCAGGGGAGAAACTGTCAACCCCGTACCGGAACCCGGCAAGACACAGGAAATTTCCGTACAGAAACTCCAGGAAATCCTGAGCTCGAACGAACACGAAAACCACGTCATTTTTGACTTTACCACCAGCGCGAATTACATCAAATGCCATATCCCCGGTGCCCGCTTTGCCTTGCGTTCCCACATCGTCAGGCTGATCACTGCCCAGCCAGCAGGCAAAAAATTCATTTTTACATGCGGTTCAAGCCAACTTGCCCGCTTTGCGGCAAATGATGCGCAAACCCATACCTCAAGCCCCATCCTGGTACTGACCGGCGGCACACAGGCCTGGATAGATGCAGGCCTGCCTCTGGAGCATGGTCCCACCCACCTGAACAGTCCTGCCATTGACAGGTACCGGCGTCCCTACGAAGGTACGGATGCTCCAGCCAGTGCCATGCAGGCCTATCTGGACTGGGAATTTGGTCTGGTGGAACAACTGAGACAAGATGGCACCCATTTTTTTAGCGTGCTGTAAATGTGATGGTGTTGCCAGATAGCCAGCAACACCTTCCTGTCAGCCAGCCCATAAATTTTATCCATTAACCATGTCCAGACTCATATTCTGACTGAAATGGTCTTATTGAAAAACTGAAATCAAGAAGAGTTGAAATGAAATTATCAAGTAACATCAAGATACTGCTTGCAGTTATCACCCTTGCACTCACCCCCATCTCGAATGCAGCAACCTACCCTGAAAAGCCTATTCGTCTGGTTGTACCCTATCCAACCGGAGGCAGTGTAGGCGTAGCTGCCAATATCATTCAGGAACCACTTGCCAAGCAGCTGGGTCAAAGCGTCATCATCGAATACAAAGGAGGGGCCGGAGGAACCATTGGAACCGCACAAGTTGCAAAAAGTGATCCTGACGGCTATACCTTATTACTCACGCTGTCCTCACACACCATCAATCCAGCCATTTATGAAACACTGCCCTTTGACACAGAAAAAGACCTGACCCCCGTGTCACTGGTGGCCTCGGCACCACAGGTGCTGGTTGCAAACCCCTCATTCCCCCCATCCACCATTAAAGAATTGATCACGTTTGCCCAGAATTCGGAAACCCCTTTAATTTATGGATCTGCCGGTGTCGGCACACCTAGCCATATTGCTGTTGAGTTATTCAAAAAAAACACAAAAACAGAACTCACTCATGTTCCTTACCGTGGAGGTGGTCCTGCAACCATTGATGTACTGGGTGGACAAATCCCCCTACTCTGGGTTTCTTTGCCGGCCGTAACCCAGCATATTAAATCCGGAAAATTGAAGGCACTTGCCGTATCCACAGCCAAACGCACCCCCGTCCTTCCCGATGTACCCACTGTTTCAGAAACGCTGCCTGGCTTTAATGTGGACTCATGGTACGCCATGTTTGCCCCCGCAAATACGCCTGAGCCCATCATTGAAAAAATCCAGTCCATATTGGCCGATAGCGCGAAAGACAAGTCCATCCAGGAAGCCTTCCTGGCACAGGGGGCCGTAGCCGTAGGCAGTACTGCCGCCGAGCTGGATCATATTGTAAAAACAGAGATCCCGGTATGGAGAGAACTGGCTTCGGAAGCCAATATCAAGATTAACTAAAATACCTTGTGTAACTTGTAAGCTTTATTTATTGACATTACCTGATCCCGTACTGATTAAAGTATGACAGTGACACCCTTCATCTCCATTTAACATAAAAGAGAACAACATGACACAACCCTTGAATACTGTCGTTATTAATGGTAGCCTGCATCGCCCATCCCGTACTGGCATACTACTGAATGAAATTGAAAAACAAATATCAAAGCGGGTATCACTTGAAACCGAATTCATCGA
>CAZPNE010000028.1:0-15594 GCA_964588255.1 uncultured Advenella sp.
TGCTATTATTGATGGCAATTTTGTATACGTTTTCGGGTGCCAGGGTTTCGTGCCACAGTTCGTTGCGGTTACGCAATAACTGGATCAGCTCATCGCTGGTGCCGCCGGGCCATTCGATGGTTTCTTCAGCAATGGATAATTGTTCTTTTAGTTTAGCCATGTAGATGATTTTTAACATAATGTGTAATGCCATGGTTCTGGTAGTGGAGTAAGCATTATAACCAAAGTCTACGGGTATCTCACTTTCACCCATTTTGGGTTTGTGGGTGAATTGTGAAGGGATAAGATTGAATTTTCAGGTTTGTTGTAAATTGCTCATGTTTTTTGCTTGAATTTAACAAGACATTAAAAAAAGGCTTGCCAGCCCTGAAAAGGGTCTATATAATTTAATTCTTCAGTTAGGCAATGGGTGCTTAGCTCAGTTGGTAGAGCGGCGCCCTTACAAGGCGTAGGTCACAGGTTCGACCCCTGTAGCACCCACCATTGCAAAATTGGCAAATCAAGCACTTACATTGGTAAGTGCTTTTTTTTATGGTGCGCCCAGCGAGGGCGAGCGCAGCCTACAATGACTGCCCCCTATCCCGATCCTGTTTTAAACCGAAAGCAATTATGCTATCAAGAATGGTCAAACCAGCTTTTGAATAACTGGATTACTTCGGGGTTGCCCGATTGGGTCTGGCTGGGGTCCAGTTCTAAAATGGCATCTTCATCAACCGGGAAGTATTCGTTGGCAATACGTGTGGCCGCTTCATAAATGGGGTCAAGCTCGAAACCTGGCTTGGCTATTGCATCCAGAAAAGTTTCAAGTGCATATCTGCCCTTTTCATTTAACTTGTACATATTATTCTCCTGTAAAGCAGAATGTATTGATGGCAAGACGCTAAATACAGCTTACATCTTATAGTGCTTGTTAAACAGCTTGCAAGTGCTATAGGCTATGTTGCAACACTTGTATGGCTTTGTTGTGGCGCTTATGGCATATGTCACGTTTGTGTCGCATAGTGACATCATAATTCTATTGTTTTCTACAGGAGGGAGCAATGAGAATATTTGCCGGGCGTGTATATAGCTGGTTAGCCTTTTGTGTCAATGTTATTGGTGATTGTGCGGTAGATGTGGTCAATGCCGATTTATCGGCTCAAGACGAGTAATTATCTTGTGTGCTTCAGGCTTTAGGAGGTAAGGCTGATTGTCGGACTCAATTTCTTGCTCGGATTTCTTAATACGTTAAAATGCAACTGCGATCATTGGTGGTCGTTAACGTTAATATAAAAAATTAAGATTGTTGCATGAAATTCATTCATACTTCTGACTGGCATTTAGGCCGTCAGTTTGCCAGCCGTTTACTGATTGAAGACCAGGAATATGTGCTGGACCAGATTATTGCCTATCTTGAGCAGTATCAGGTGCAGGCATTGCTCATTAGCGGAGACATCTATGACCGCTCGGTGCCACCGGTCTCGGCCGTTGCCTTGCTGGACAAGACGTTAAACCGGATAGCGCAGTTGAATATTCCGGTTATCATGATTCCAGGCAACCATGACAGCGCCCGTCGACTTGGTTTTGCCGCCCGACAGTTAAGTGCTTCCGGAGTGCATATCATTGCTGATTTTGAACAAATGCTCAGTCCGGTTGTGATTAATGCCAATGGTAATCAGTTTGCATTTTATGGCATGCCCTTTAATGATCCTGAGCTGGTGCGCCATCATTTTCAGGAGCCGGTCAACTCCTATGAAGCAGCCCATGGTCTGCTGACAGAAAAAATCAAACAAGTCATGGATACGGGAAGCATCAATGTGTTGCTGGCGCACTGTTTCCTGGAAGGGGCAGTCAACTCAGAATCCGAACGGCCTTTATCGATTGGCGGGTCAGATGTGGTACCGCACACGGTTTTTGACGGCTTTGAGTATGTCGCACTGGGTCATTTGCATGCGCCGCAATACAAAGGGGTTGAGCATATTCGTTATTCTGGCTCCATTCTGAAATACAGTTTTTCAGAGCAGTTTCACAAGAAGGGCGTTACTTTGGTGGAACTGGATACCAATCGCAGGGCAAGTATCCAGAATTTGCCCCTGAAACCCTTACACGATGTTAGGACCCTGGAAGGCACATTGAGCGGAATTGTTGAAATGGGCAGGCAAGATCCCAATGCGCATGATTATGTTCTGGTAAAACTCACGGACACGCATGCCGTGTTGGATCCCATGGGTAAGATTCGTGAGGTGTATCCCAATGTATTGCAATTGGAAAAACCTGGATTGTATCGTGCCGAGGGCGAAGTGCAGGCGCCGGGGCAAGCCCTGAAACGGGATGAGTACGATCTGTTTTGTGATTTTTTTGAGCAGGTGGCCGGACAGGCGCTTAGTGAACCCCAGAAGCAGGCGGTTAAGGAAGTGATTCTAGATGTGCGTAAAGAGGAACAGGCATGAAACCCATTTATTTGAGCATGCAGGCTTTTGGTCCTTTTGCGGAAAAAGAAGAGGTTGATTTTACCCGCCTGGGAGAAAATCCCCTGTTTCTGATTAATGGTCCAACTGGTGCCGGTAAAAGTACCTTGCTGGATGCGATCTGTTTTTCCCTGTATGGCCAGGCGGCCGATGATGAACGGGAGCCGGCCGCCCTGCGTTCGGATATGGCAGAATCCCAATTGTTAACCGAGGTCCAATTTCAGTTTGCTTTGGGTGAAAAGCAATATCGTATTGCCAGGATACCAGCCCAGAACAAGCCTAAGCAACGTGGTGAAGGCTTTACTACGCAAGCGACCGAAGCAAAACTATGGGAAATGCAGGCTGACGGGAATGAGGTTTTGCTGATTCCGAAAAAAGCCACCGAGGTGACGGAAAAGGTGGTTGAGCTAACGGGTCTGACGGCTGAGCAGTTCAGGCAGGTCATGGTGTTGCCACAGGGCAAGTTCAGGGCTTTGTTATTGGCTAACTCACAGCAAAGAGAAGGTATTTTCAGTCAACTGTTTCAAACTTCCATTTATCGCAAAATAGAAGAAAAACTGAAGCAGCGTGCGGCAGGCATTGAAGACAGCAAAAAAGAATACGACCTGAAAATTGCCGGCTTGCTTGAGTCGGCAGACAGTAGCGCCGAAAGTGAACTGAAAGAAAAAATCAGTCAATTGAAGCCGCTCGTAGAAAAGTTAAAAACTCAGAAAGATCATGCTTTTGATCAATTCATGCTGTTTGAAAAAGAGCGATCAAATGCAACGGCCTTGTGGGAACTGTTTAAGCAGAAAGAAAGTTGCCAGAACGCACTGGCCGGGCTTGGGCTGGAGCGCGAGAAGCTTCGGCAAACTGAACATAAACTTGTCCGTTCCCGTCAGGCTGCTTTGTTATTGCCGGTTATCCAGGCGCAGGAAGTGGCGGAAAAACGCAGCGAAAGTCTTCAGCAGGAATTGGATGCCTTGGTGATGAAAATGGCCAGTGCCGGAGAAAATCTGCAAAAAACCCGGCAGGGGCTTGAACTGGCAACAACACAGTACCAACAAAAAGATGCGTTGAATGTGCAAATACATGAGCTTGAGCGTTACCGTGAAAAAATGGTTCTGCTAAAGCAAAAACAAGCGGACAATGAGCGCCAGCAAGCGGCTTTTCGTCAAATAAACCAGACGCATACAGCGCAGACAGCAGCTAGGCAAGATAAACAACAACAACTTGAGCAGGGCAGGATAAGAATTGTAGCGTTGCAATCGTCCATGGATGAGTTGTCCGATGCCGTGCAGCAATTGGATCAAGCTGAACATATTCTGCAATTAAAAAAACGGTACGATCTTTTGTTGGGTAAAAACCTGGCATTGCAAGAGCGTGCGCTGGCTGAAACTGCTTCTGTGGAGAAGTCGCGGCAAGCTTGTGAGAAGTGGCAGAAAGAAGATGTTCAGTTGCAAATTCAGTGGCATCAGGGGCAGGCGGCGTTACTGGCCAAGGGGTTGCGGTTAAATGAGCCTTGTCCGGTTTGTGGTAGTACCATTCATCCGCAACCCACACAGGCACAACAGGTGATGGTTAGCAAGGAAGATCTTGAAGCGTCTGTGCAAAGGCTTGAAAATGCCCGCCAGCACTTGCAAAAAATGGAAAGCACCCTTATTCAGACCCGTACCTTGCAAGAGGCGCTGGCAGTGCAAATAAATGAACAGGCAGAGATGCTTGGGGATAAGGTTGCCATAGCTGTCACTGCTTTGCAGGAAACTTGTGAGCAGGCCCGGAAACAGGTTAACCGGCGTCAGCAGGCAAGGCAGTCGCAGTCTTTGCTACAAGAGCAATTAGGTGTTTTTGAAAAAGAACTGTCACAGCAGGATGAGGCTTTACTGCAAACTCAGGAAAAACAACAGGTTATCAGACTTTCCTTGGCCTCCATTGAAAATGAAATCAAGTTTAGGCTGGCTGAATTGCCTGAACCGTATCGTGATGCCGCAGTGCTCGCGCAGACGCTGGCAGAACATAAGCAGCGCTTGGCTTTATTGCAAAATGAATATGAGTTGTCCCAGCGGGCGTTTGATCAGGCCAGGCAGGAAATCGTGCAGATACAGGAGCGCAAGGCTGGCTTGCAAAACCAGCAGGAACAGACAGATATTGACTTGCGGCAGGCCCGGCAGTCATGCTTGGCTCAGCTTGAAAAACATGCTTTTGACAGTGAGCAGGCATGCAGGCAAGCGGTGCTGGCCGACAGTGAAATGCAGGTAATGGAACAGTATGTGGCGCGTTTTAACCGCCAACAGTATGAACTGGAAGGGCAGTACAAGCGTATTTGTGAGCAGCTTGAGGGTAAGACTGTGCCTGATTTGGTGCAAATGGAAAGCAGGCATGACGAGATTAAACAGTTGCGCGACCAGGTTCAGCTTGAGTGGCAGCATAACGCCGAGCAACTGAATCAACTGGAATCGGTTGCGGTAAAAATTGGCCGAATAAATGAGCAAAATGCTGGACTGGAACGGGAATATGCCATTTATGGCACCTTAAGCCATATTGCCAATGGTCGTGGTGATAGCCGGATCAGCTTGCAGCGATTTGTGCTTAGCGTTTTGCTTGATGATGTGCTGGCTGATGCCACGGTGCGCTTGCGTATTATGAGCAAGGGGCGTTACCAGTTGATCAGGAAAGAGGATAGGGCCAAGGGTAATAGCAGGTCTGGGCTGGATCTGGAAGTCATGGATGAGTACACGGGTATTGCCCGGCCAGCGGCTACCCTGTCGGGGGGCGAGTCTTTCATGGCGGCCCTGTCGCTGGCGTTGGGTTTATCTGATGTGGTACAGGCCTACGCTGGCGGTATCAGGCTGGATACCCTGTTTATTGATGAGGGTTTCGGTAGTCTGGACATGGATTCTTTAGACTTGGCCATTCGGACCTTGCTGGATTTACAGGCCAGCGGACGAACCGTCGGAATTATTTCCCATGTAACCGAGCTGAAAGAGCAAATGGCGCTGCGCATTGATGTACTGCCTTCGGCCATGGGTAGTAGCATCCAGGTAAAAGGCATTCAATAACGCCTTTTGCTGCGCAGCCGTGTTTATATCAGGGAAGCCTGTTGGGTCTCATGGCGTAACAGCCATATCTTGCGTTCCAGGCCCCCGCCATAGCCGGTCATACTGCCGTTTTTGCCAATCACCCGGTGGCAGGGTATGACGATCGAAATAGGATTGGCGCCGTTGGCCAATCCTATGGCGCGTGAGGCTTTCGGGTTGCCGACTTTGGCCGCCAGTTCACCATAGCTCATGGTTTGGCCGTGCGGAATTTTTTGTAAGGCATGCCATACGGCACGCTGGAAAATGGTTCCGCCGGTTGCTACCGGGATGTTGTCCAGTGCGTCAAGGTTACCATTGAAATAGTCTTGCAGGTTTTTGACATAGGGACAGGGTGTGCTGGCAGGAATAATTTCTATTTGTCCGTATTGCCGTTGCAGTAATTGCTGCATTCGTTCAGCATAATCGGAAAAATCTAGCACCCTGAGGTTCTGTCCTTCATCGGTCATCAGAATGATTTCTCCCAGTGGAGACGTCATTTTGGATAGATAGAGTTTCATCATATTTTGACCAAGGATTAAATTTTGCACAAATTGATATACCATTTGATATTTTAAAGCGATTAATTCAACAAGAAAGCGCAAAATGAGAATATTGGTAATTGAAGATGACAACATCCTTGGTTCTGCCTTGCAGGAATTCCTCAGGGCGCAGGGTTATGCGGTTGACTGGGTAAATAATGGTAGTCAGGCTTTGGGGGCAGTGTCGGCACAAACGTATGATTTGCTGGTGTTGGACTTGAATTTGCCCGATATGAGCGGGCTGGATGTGCTGAAACGATTAAGGGCGCAGGGGCAGCAAGCGCTCACCCTGATTTTAACCGCCCGGGATGGGGTGGAGGATCGTGTGGCGGGCCTGGATGCTGGCGCCGATGATTATGTGACTAAACCCTTTGAGTTGGCAGAGCTTGCTGCCCGCGTTCGTGCTTTTGCCCGCAGGCAGGCAGGTCAGCCCAGTCCTATGCTGGAGGTTGGTTCGCTTGCGTTTGATATGGTGGGTAGAGAAGTTCGGGCTAATGGCGAGCGCTTGAATTTATCCGTGCGCGAACTATCTGTGCTGGAAATGCTCATGGTGAGAACGGGCAGGGTGGTTACCAAGCGCCAGATCGTGAATTCTTTGTCAGCCTGGGATGCGGACTTTAGTGAGAATGCGGTCGAAGTTTATGTGTACCGTTTACGCAAGCGGCTTGAAGGGCTGGGGGTTTCTATCCAGACCGTACGGGGGTTTGGTTATCTGCTGGAAATTGATGTTGAGCCTTGATAATCTGTGCCAGCCAGCTCTGGGGGTTGGTTTGTGGTGCTTTGTTTTGCGAAGGGTTGTCCATGCATAATCTCAATTCCTTGAAACTGTTGAAAAAGAACACCCGGCTTTTGTCAAAAGGTTCCCTTTCCCGGTATTTGATTATTCGTCTGATACCTGCCTTGCTGGTGTTGTTTTTGCTGGATTTCAGCGTGACCTGGCTGATTACCCACGAGTTCTCGGTGGCTTACTGGGATTTGCAGGATATCCTGCTGTTGATTCTGGCCGGTCAGGTCATACTGGTTATTTTGTTTGCCTGGCTGGTGGTGTATGGAATTCGCTCCGGACTGCGTTCAGTTAATCTTATTTCTACCCAGATTGCCCAGCGCAATGAAGAAGATCTGCAGGCCATAGATATGACCAATGTGCCTACCGAGCTGGCCCCGTTGGTATCGCGGATTAATGAACTGTTCCGAAGGCTGGATGAGTCCATGGCAGCACAAAGGCGCTTCATCGGTCATGCCGCTCATCAGCTAAGGACTCCTCTGGCTGGCTTGCGGCTTGAGTCCGAACTTATGTTGGCGCAGCCTTTATCTGAAGATGTCAGGAACAGGGCCGAAAGGATTAAATCCATTAGTAACCGGATGATTCATTTGGGTCAGCAATTGCTGGTGCTGGCGCGTGCCGACCCGGGAATACGACCGCAAAACAGTTTCACCCGGATAGACTTGTGTGAATGGGTGCAAACCAGCGGTTCCGAATGGGTTCCCAAAACCCGGCAGCAGCATATTGATCTCTTGCTGGAAGCGCCTGCTTCTACGGTGTGGATTGATGGTGACCAGCTATTGCTGGAAGAGTTGTTGGGCAATTTAATTGACAATGCCCTGAAATATGCCAAAGGTGCAAAAAATATTGTGCTTACCGTGGGCCAGAATCCGCCCTCCCTGTCAGTGGAAGATGATGGGTGCGGTATTGAGCCGCAAGACCGGCTGCATGTTTTTGAGGCGTTTTATCGTGCTTCAGGGGTAGAGGCCAGTGGTTCGGGACTTGGTCTTCAGGTTGTGCGGGAGATTGCCCGGGCGCATGGTGCCTGGTGGAGCCTGGTCAGCAAGCCGGTTATACAAGGCACGCGCATTACGGTTGTTTTTCCGGGGCCCAGGATTGGGACGCAATTGTCACGTCAGGATATCGCGACTAAAGTCTGAGGAACGATACAACAGGACTCCCAAAAAGAAAAAAGCACCCATGAATAAATGAGTGCTTTTCAAGGCCAGCCTATGGTTAATAGGCCTGAATATCGGGTTTGATCAGTACTGTCTGTGTGATATATGAGCAGTACTTCCCTGGCATGGGTGTATCAGTCTTCTTTGTTATGGCCAATGAAGGGTGTTACTTCGCCTTCTTTATTGGTGCTAAGCAGGCCAATATTGCTATAAATCTGAAGCTTGTCACGGGTATCACGGATATCCATGTTACGCATGGTGAGCTGTCCAATCCGATCTAAAGGTGTGAATGAATCTTCACCTTCTTTTTCCATGGTCAGGCGTTCTGGATGGTAGATCAGGTTGGGGCTGGTCATGTCTAACAGGGAGTAGTCGTTGCCACGGCGTAATTCAATGGCGACTTCACCGGTAATGGCACTGGCAATCCAGCGTTGGGTAGTATCGCGCAACATCATGGATTGTGTGTCAAACCAGCGGCCTTCATAAAGCAGGCGGCCAAGGCGACGGCCATTGGCGCGGTATTGCTCAATTGTACCTTCGTTATGAATACCGCTTATCAGGCGTTCGTAAGCAATATGCAGCAGGGCCATTCCGGGAGCTTCGTAAATGCCGCGGCTTTTGGCTTCGATGATGCGGTTTTCAATCTGGTCGGACATGCCCAGACCGTGGCGTCCACCGACTTCATTGGCGTAATAGAAGAGGTCAACAATATTATCGAATTCTTTGCCATTGATGGCTACAGGACGGCCTGCCTCGAAGCGAACGGTCACTTCTTCTGCGGCAACCTTGACATCATCCTTCCAGAAAGCAACACCCATAATCGGTTCGACAATGCGAATGCCTTTGTTCAGGAATTCAAGGTCTTTGGCTTCGTGGGTGGCGCCAAGAATATTGGAGTCGGTAGAGTAAGCTTTTTCGACATTCATTTTATAGCTGAAGCCGTTGGCATTCAGGTATTCGGACATTTCCTTGCGTCCGCCCAGTTCGTCGATGAAGTTTTGGTCTAGCCATGGTTTGTAAATTTGCAGGTTTGGATTTGCCAGCAGGCCGTAGCGATAGAAACGCTCGATATCGTTACCCTTGTAGGTACTGCCATCACCCCAGATGTTGACGTTGTCTTCACGCATGGCGGTAACCAGCATGGTGCCAGTAACAGCACGACCCAGTGGGGTGGTGTTGAAGTAAGTGGCGCCAGCGGTTGTGATGTGGAAAGCGCCGCATTGGATGGCGGCAATGCCTTCTTCAACCAACTGTTTACGGCAATCAATCAGGCGGGCTTTTTCAGCGCCATATTCCAGTGCTTTGCGGGGAATGTCGTCGTAGTTGTCTTCATCAGGCTGACCCAGATTGGCGGTGTAAGCGCAGGGAAAGGCGCCTTTTGCTTTCATCCAGTGAACGGCCACGCTGGTATCCAAACCACCGGAAAACGCAATACCCACACGCTGCCCGACAGGCAGGTGTTGCAAAATTGTACTCATATTATTTAGTGCTCCAATAAAGATGCAAAATTTTAACCCATTTGTTTGTTGTTTACTTACTGTTTGGGATCTTTACCCAGTAACAGGAACTCCATTAAGGCTTTTTGGGCATGCAGACGGTTTTCCGCTTCATCCCAAACCACGCTTTGAGGACCATCGATGACTTCGGCGGTTACTTCCTCACCACGGTGGGCAGGCAGGCAGTGCATGAAAATAGCATCTTCAGCAGCGACTTTCATCATATCCTCGTCTACGCGCCAATTGGCAAAGGCAATGCGGCGTTTTTCATTTTCATCTTCATAGCCCATGCTGGTCCAGACATCAGTGGTAATAAGATGGGCGCCGTTGCAGGCTTTGATGGGATCATCAAATTCTTTAAGGGTGCTTTCATTGATATTGCCAATGCGTTTGTGATCCAGTTGATAGCCTTTGGGGGCGGAGACATGCAGGGTAAAATTGAGCATCTTGGCGGCCTGGATCCAGGTATAGGCCATATTGTTGGCATCGCCTATCCAGGCAACAGTTTTACCTTCGATGGGGCCGCGGTGCTCTAAGAAAGTAAGTAAATCAGCCAGGATTTGGCAGGGGTGGAATTCATTGGTAAGGCCATTGATAACCGGTACCCTTGAGTGGGCGGCAAAACGTTCAAGGCGCGTTTGCTCGAAGGTGCGGATCATGACTATGTCCACCATACGTGAAATGACCCTGGCGGTGTCTTCAATGGGTTCTGAACGGCCTAGTTGGGAGTCGCCCGAAGTCAGGTTGATGACAGAGCCGCCCAACTGGTACATGCCGGCTTCAAAGGAAACCCGGGTACGGGTACTGGCTTTTTCAAATACCATGGCAAGCGTTCGGTCATGCAGGGGCATATGGGGCTCATAGCGCTTGAATTTTTCTTTAATAAGCAGTGCGCGCTTTAGAACATACAGGATTTCTTCTGGCGTAAAATCCTGGAATTGTAGAAAGTGCCGCATGGGGCCGGTGATATGAGAGCTTGTCATGGGTACAAAGTGAGAAAGAAAATTGAATATGGTTTAAAATAGAACAAAAGGTGTATTTGTATAATTCTTTATCATATACAATTCTGCGTTTAGTATGTCCATCTTCCTGTATTTGTTTTTAAAAAAATACGGGGTTCTCGTAAAGTCTGATTAAGTGCAACAACTAATTATTCATGGTGTAACACAGCAAGGCCATCGATTTCGTCCCAGTGACTGGGCCGAACGTTTGGCCGGTGTAATGTCACAATTTCGTCCTGCCGGATTTATGGGCAGCCACCTTACTTATTCGCCTTATGTCGTGCCTAATATGCTTAATGGTGTCAAATGTGTGATTGTAGATTCGCGCTTACGCGAACTGGAGCCCAAGGCCTGGAAATTTGTCGTTGATTTTGCAGCCGATAATCACTTGACTACTTCAATGAAGAAAATTGAAGAAATTGAGGCTGAACAAAATAAAAGGACGCTGTAGCGTCCTTTTATTTTTGCTGAAAAACTCGACAGCTTGTAAAGGCTGTCAGAGTGAAGCAAACTTAAGCGATTGCTTTGATGGCAGCAGCCAAACGGCTTTTTTGACGCGCTGCTTTGTTTTTGTGGATGATATTTTTATCAGCCACGCGATCGATTACGCTGGTTGCCTTGGCAAAAATTTCGTTTGCCTGGGCTTGGTCACCGGCTTCGATAGCCTTACGAACGTGCTTGATGTTTGTGCGCAGCAATGAACGTAGGCTAGAGTTATGTTTGTTGCGTGCTACAGATTGACGTGCACGTTTACGGGCTTGGGCAGTATTGGCCATATCAGATTCTTCTATTAAGTTAATTCAGCAAAGTTCGTCATTTTAGCATAAACTTCACTTTTTGCAAGATTTCTTTTTAAATACACGAATTTACGTGAGGTCTGCAACAATTGCGTTTGTATTGAGCGACATTTGGTTTTATTTGCGACGGGTGAAATCATGTATTCTGAAGCCACAGGCCAACAGTACACCAAAATAAACAATGCCGCATCCGGCCAGTACCATGAAAAGGGTAATGAGCCTTGAAACGGGAAATATAAAAGCAGACTCTCCAATAATACCAGAAATAAAGCTGCCTATTGCCTGTATAAGTGAATTTGAGCTTGCTTCGGTCCAATTAATATACTGCTGAATGAACAAGAGCCAGCCTGTCATGCATGCCAGGGCAGGTGCCAGGCGAAGAAAAAATGCCAGCCAGTTTATCTGGGGGGTGTAGATTTTTTTTCTACGCAGGCCCATATAAAGGAAAAGGGCATTAAGGGTTGCACCCAGCCCGATGGATAGCGCAAGGCCTGCGTGGTCCAGGAACGGTACAAAAACCAGATTCAGTATTTGGGTGCTGATTAATACAAATATGGCAATTTTAACGGGCGTGCGAATATCTTGCTTGGCATAAAAGCCCGGAGCCAGGATTTTAACGCTAAGTATGCCAATAAGTCCGACAGCGTAAGCCATAACAGCACTGCGGGTAAAAAAAACATCGTCGCTGCCAAAGGCACCATAATTGAACAGGGTGGCTACCAGACCATCAGCCAGGAAAGCCAGACCCAGTGCGGCAGGCATGCCTAGCAGGAAAACCAGTTTTAAACCCCAGTCCATTAACTGGCTGTAAGCCTGAGAATCATTTTTTGCATGGGCGGCAGACAGGCTAGGTAATAGAACGGTACCCAAGGCGACGCCCAGCAGGGCAGTGGGGAACTCCATTAAGCGATCGGCAAAAGAAAGCCATGTGACGCTACCGGCTGCCAGCCAGGTGGCAATATTGGTATTGATGAGGATGGAGATTTGCGCTACGGAAACCCCCAGGGTTGCCGGTCCCATTTGTTTGACAATACGCCTGACAACCGGATCTTGCCAGGCCTGACCGACTTTAAGGGATAAACGAGGTACCAGGCCCAGTTTGGCCAGGGCCAGCCATTGTATGGTTAACTGGGCAATGCCACCGGCCATGACACCAGCAGCAAGTGCATAAATGGGGGTTGAAAAATAACCGGTTAGGAACAGGCTGGCCAGTATCATGGCGATATTCAGCAGTACCGGCGTAAAGGCCGGGATGGCAAATTTACGCCAGGTATTAAGGACGCCCGAGGCAAAGGCTACCAGTGACATGCACAAAATATAGGGAAACATGACTCGGGTCATCCAGGTGGCCGCTTCAAAGGCGGTCTGGTTTTCGGGGCGAGTCAAGCCCGAGGCCATTGCTGTGACAATCCAGGGCGTGGCGATAATACCGAGCAAGGTGACTAGCATAAGGGCAATGGTCAGGAGCGTGGCAACATGATCAAGCAGGACTTTTACTTTTTCTTCGGAGTGATTGTTGCGTGCTTCACCAAGGATGGGGACAAAGGCCTGGGCAAAGGCACCTTCGGCAAATAAGCGGCGTAGCAGGTTAGGAATGCGAAAAGCAACCCAGAAAGCATCGGTCAGGGGGCTGGCTCCAAATGTTCTTGCAATCAGGATATCTCTGGCCAGCCCGGTGATTCGGGATAAAAGTGTGAGGCCACTGATGGTTGCGGCAGAACGGAGTAAGCTCATGATGAAATAAAATGGGAAGTTAAAAAAATTAGCGCCCGAAAAGCCAATGATAAGACATTGTGACGGGCGCTAATTGTATTGGATTAAAAATGATTATTTTGGCTGCAGGCGAATGGCCCCGTCAAGGCGAATGGTTTCGCCGTTAATCATTTCATTGGTAATGATGCTGTACACCAGTTTGGCGTAGTCTTCGGGAGTACCCAGGCGCGAAGGGAATGGAATATTCGCGGCCAGGGAGTCCTGGACTTCCTGTGGCATGCCAAACATCATGGGGGTGCCAAAAATGCCGGGGGCAATGGTATTGCAGCGAATGCCAGAGCGGGCCAGATCGCGGGCAATAGGCAATGTCATGCCAACCACACCGCCTTTAGAGGCGGCGTAGGCAGCCTGGCCAATTTGGCCTTCGTACGCAGCTACCGATGCGGTATTGATAATCACACCTCGTTCGCCAGTGGCTTCCGGGGTGTTTTTTTCCATGGCAGTGGCAGCCAGACGCAACATGTTAAATGAACCAATCAGATTGATATTGATGACTTTCTGGAATAATTCAAGTGAATGAGCACCTTGTTTGCCGACGGTACGGGAAGCCGGTGCAATACCTGCGCAATTAACCAGGCCAAACAAAGGGCCCAGCTCAGTGGCGGCAGCAATAACAGCCTGCGCATCGGTTTCGTTGGTCACATCGCAATGAACATATTTTTGATTTAGTTCAGCGGCGATTTGCTGGCCTGCTTCATCTTGCAGGTCGGCAATGACAACTTTGGCGCCATTTTTAACCAGCATTCTGGCTGTGCCGGCACCCAGGCCAGAGGCCCCACCGGTCACAACGAAAATTTTTCCTTGAATATCCATGTCTTCTCCTGATTGGTTATTTAGATAATGCGTCTTGTATGCGTTTTGTGATTTCCTCTACTTTGCCCAAGCCGGATACCTTGACATATTTGGGCGCTTTAGGATCATTCTGGGCAGCCCAGCCTGAATAGTAGTCAACCAGGGGACGCGTTTGGTTCCGGTAGACTTCGAGGCGTTTTTTAACCGTATCTTCCTGGTCATCATCGCGCTGCACCAGGGGTTCTCCGGTGATGTCATCTTTTCCTTCCACTTTGGGTGGATTGAACTTGGTATGGTATGAACGGCCACTGGCAGGGTGAATGCGACGACCGCTCATGCGCTCGATGATGTCTTCTTCAGGAACATCAATCTCAATCACGTAGTCAAGATCAATATTGGCTGATTTCAGCGCATCAGCTTGTGGAATGGTGCGTGGAAATCCATCGAACAGGTAGCCGTTTTCACAGTCGTTTGCCTGTAAACGGTCTTTCACCAGTCGAATGATGATGTCATCGGAAACCAGGCCGCCATTATCCATGACTTGTTTGGCTTCCAGGCCAACGGGTGTTTGGGCCTTGACTGCAGCACGAAGCATGTCACCGGTGGAAATTTGGGGAATGGAATATTCTTGGGTGATAAAGCTGGCTTGTGTGCCTTTGCCGGCACCAGGTGGCCCTAACAGTATTAAACGCATGAATCCCTCCTGGGTAAAAATGAATGTATTAGTTTATAAATAAATAGGTGTATTTTATATGATGCATTGCAAAAAGTTACTGGTTTTTTAGAAAATTTCTAACTCTTTCCAGATCTTCCTGTGTATCAACGCCGGCTAAAGGGGCTTGGCTGGTTTGCAATACGTAAATTTTGTGTCCATGCTCAAGCGCCCTTAGCTGTTCCAGCGCTTCGATTGTTTCAAGCGTACCTTGCGTCAGCAATGGGAATTGCTTCAGAAAAAATGAACGATAGGCGTACATGCCAATATGGTGCAGCGCGGAAAAAGACGGGGGTAACTGTGAACGGTCCTGATTGAAGGCATCACGTGCCCAGGGAATGGGTGCCCTTGAAAAGTAGATGGCAAAACCTTGGTTGTCTCGCACTACCTTGACCACATTCGGGTTGAAGAATTGTTCACTGCTACTGATGGAGTAAGCGCAGGTGGCAATGGATGCGTCAGGGTGGCTGGCAAGGGCATGGGCCGTCTGATTGATTAGTTCGGGATCAATCAGGGGTTCGTCGCCTTGCACATTGACAACAATTTGCGCGTTGTCAAAGCCCAGTTTGTTGGCCACTTCTGCCAAACGGTCCGTGCCGGAAGGGTGATCTTCCCGGGTAAGCAGGGTTTCAAAACCATGTTGACGGGCGCAATCTTCAATTTGCCGGTTATCGGTGGCGATAAGGACACGACTGGCCTCGGAGGCACGGGCACGTTCAGCGGTATGGATGACCAGTGGTTTGCCAGCAATATCAGCAAGCATTTTGCCCGGCAGACGGGTGGAGGCTGCACGTGCAGGTATGACAGCAATAAAATCTGTCATTTTGAAGCGGGCTGGTCTGGTTCTGAAAGGGAGCGGGCTTCGCTGGGCAGCATAATGGGAATGCCATCGCGAATCGGGTAAGCTTTTTTATCGTTTTCGCAAATGAGTTCCTGCGCTTTGGGGTCGTGTTTCAAAGGGCCCTTGCAAACGGGACAAACCAGCTTATCTAATGGAGATGTTTTCATTTTATTGCTTGAATTATTGGTTAATTCGAAGA
>CAZPNE010000029.1:0-15586 GCA_964588255.1 uncultured Advenella sp.
CTTGCGTCATATACCAATTGAACGCGTAGGAATCAGGCGTGTAAAACACCCCATGATGGTGCAGGCTGCAGACGGTTCAGTGCAGCCCACCATTGCTGAATGGACACTAACCGTGTTTTTACCTGAACATGAGAAAGGGACTCATATGTCCCGGTTTGTGGCGCTGCTTGAGCGTTATCGTTCACAAGCCATGACCATTGAGCTTTTCAAGGAAATGGCGCGCGAAATGCTGCCTTTGCTACATGCTGAAAAAGGTGATCTCACGGTTGCTTTCCCGTATTTTATCAACAAGAGTGCCCCGGTTTCAGGCGTTGAGAGCCTGATGGATTATCAGGTTACCTGGTTTGCGGTTGCTCGAGATAATGATGTTGAATTTGAGTTCAATGTGGTTGTGCCGGTCATGAGTCTGTGCCCGTGCTCAAAAGCAATTTCCGCCTATGGTGCCCATAACCAGCGTTCCCATATTACCGTGCAACTGGTTGCCGATAGCAGCTATACCATGGAGTCGGTTATTAAAACCGTGGAAAAACAGGCATCCTGCGAGTTGTGGGGGCTGCTAAAGCGTCCGGACGAAAAGTATGTCACCGAGCATTCTTACGATAACCCCAAGTTTGTCGAAGACCTGATCCGTGATGTGGCTGCAAATATCCGGAAAATACCTCAACTCAGGCGTTATAAGATCGAAGCTGAGAATTTTGAGTCGATCCATAATCATTCAGCTTATGCGGTGATAGAAGGGTGATATGCTCGTGTTTTGTCGCAAACCTGCGACAAAACACGCAGTGTCTCGCCGGCATTTAAAAACGAACAAAAAGATCTTAAAGATTTTTTTGTTCGTTTTTAATAATTATGTTATATTTGATGGTTTCTTGCTCGACTTGTCTTTTGTTGCGGGTTTAATCTTGTTAAGCCATGCTGCAAAAAGAGGTAAGCGGGCTGTCAGTTGTCATTGTCATTAATGGCAAGATATCCTTAAGGAGTTATTATGCGTCACTACGAAGTAGTGTTTATCGTGCACCCGGACCAAAGTGAACAGGTCCCTGCAATGATCGAACGTTACCAAGCTTTGGTAACAGGCAACAATGGTATTGTCCACCGTCTTGAAGACTGGGGTCGTCGTCAATTGGCATACCCAATTCAAAAACTGGTTAAAGCCCATTACGTGTGCATGAACATCGAGTGCAACCAGGAAACGCTTGACGAGCTGGAACACTCTTTCCGTTATAACGATGCAGTTTTACGCAATTTGGTTATCAAAGCCAGCAAAGCGCACACAGAGGCATCTATCATGATGAAATCTGTAGAGCGTGAAGAAGCGCGTAAAGCAACTGTTGAGTCATCTGCAGAGCAAGATAGCGAAGAGTAATCAGCTGGTTAATGCTTGTGAACCAGGTTCAATTGCAGGCCAGAGTACTGGAAGTTAAACCTTTACGGCATACCCCGGCAGGTTTGCCGGCACTGGACCTTGTGCTTCAGCACCAATCGGAAATCATGGAAGCTTCACATCCACGTATGATTGAGTTAATCATTCATGCGAGGGCACTCGGAGAAACCGCTAAGTTTATGTCGGGTATTTCTATGGGAAGTGAAATACGTGTCAAGGGCTTTCTGGCCCAGGCCCGTAAAAACTCGGGACGCGTCATTCTGCATATCCAGAGCGTTCAGTTTCCGTCAAAAGGTGTTGTAACGGTTCACACAACTGTCTGAAATACTTATGGTTCAGGGCATAAAGCTCTTTTATGAATTAGAGGCTAAGCCTCACACACGAATAAAGGCAAAATCATGGCTTTCATGAAAAAAAACAAGGACAAACGCAGCAAATTCACGCAGCAAAATCCATTGTTCAAACGTCGCAAATTCTGCCGCTTCACAGCAGCAGGCGTTGAAGAAGTCGATTACAAAGATGTTGATACATTACGTGATTTCATCACGGAAACAGGCAAAATCATTCCTGCCCGTTTAACAGGTACAAAAGCAAACTACCAGCGTCAGCTTGATTCAGCAATCAAGCGTGCCCGTTTTCTGGCTTTGCTTCCATACACTGACAACCACAAATAATTAAGGATTATTAATCATGCAAGTTATTTTGCTAGAAAAAATCGGCAATTTGGGTAACCTGGGTGAGGTTGTTCGTGTTCGTGATGGTTACGCACGCAATTTCCTGATTCCTCAGAAAAAAGCCCGCCGCGCTACAGAAACCGCTTTGAAAGAGTTCGAGGCACGTCGTGCTGAACTGGAAAAAGTACAAGCTGAAAAATTGGCTGCCGCACAGGCTGTCGGTGAAAAGCTGAGCGGTTATGTCCTTACAGTCAGCCAAAAAGCGGGTGTAGATGGCCGTCTGTTTGGTTCTGTAACCAATATGGATATCGCTGCTGCCCTGGTTGCTGCCGGCTTTGAGTCTGTTGAAAAACAACAGGTTCGTTTGCCAGACGGTGCCCTGAAAGCAGTTGGCGAGTTTCCTGCCCAGGTTCATCTGCACGCAGACGTTAACGCCGACATCACCGTTGCAGTTCAAGGTGAAATGGCTTAACAGACAAGTTTTTTAAAACTATCAAACTTGTAAAAGCCGGCAATAGCCGGCTTTTTTACGTATATACTTATACGTTGCATTGGATAAAATTATCCTTGGTTTTTGCCATTTCCATTTCTTCACGCGTAAGCTTTGCGCGCCTCATTTAATACGTCCCATTTAAATCAGCATGAATGTAGTCGACCCTCAAATTGAATCACTTCGCCTGCCCCCTCACTCGATAGAGGCCGAGCAGTCGGTCCTGGGTGGTTTGTTACTGGATAACTCGGCCCTTGAGCATATTTCGGATATTCTGAGCGAAGATGATTTCTATCGCCATGATCACCGTGTCATTTGGCGCCATGTTAGTAAAATCATTCACCTGGACAGGCCGGCGGACGTCGTCACTATTTATGAGTCACTGGAAACCGAAGGCAAGGCAGAAGAAATTGGGGGGCTTTCTTATCTTAATGCCCTGGCACAAAATACGCCTTCTGCTGCCAATATTCGACGCTATGCGGAAATTGTCCGCGAGCGGGCCATGTTGCGCAAGCTGGTTAGTATTGCCGATGAAATCGCCTCTGAAGCCTTAAATCCCAAAGGTAAGGAAGCGCGTCAGTTGCTTGATGAAGCAGAAGCCCGTATTTTCAAGATCGCGCAAGAGGGTACCCGCAACGAGAACGATTTCCATGAAATGAGCAAACTGCTGATTGATGTGGTAGATCGGATTGATGAGCTGGCGCACCGCGACAATGTGTCTGATGTGACGGGTGTGCCTACCGGTTTTGTGGACCTTGACCGGAAAACATCGGGCATGCACCCTGGAGACCTGATTATTGTGGCTGGCCGTCCATCCATGGGTAAAACCTCATTTTCCATGAATATTGGCGAACATGTGGCCATTGATCAGGGTTTGCCAGTGGCGGTTTTTTCAATGGAGATGGGTGCGGTTCAGCTAGCCGCCCGTATGCTGGGTTCGGTAGGACGGCTTGACCAGCAACGCATGCGTACCGGACGCCTGCTAGACGATGACTGGCCAAAAATTACCCATGCTATGCAGCTCATGCAAAATGCGCAGATTTTTATTGATGAAACACCGGGTCTCAATCCCATTGACCTTCGTGCGCGTGCTAGACGGCTTACCCGTAAATGTGGTCAGTTGGGTGTAATTATCATCGACTACCTGCAGTTGATGTCGGGTAGCGGCAGTGGCGGTAAAAATGAAAACAGGACTGCTGAAATTTCTGAAATCAGCCGTTCACTGAAGGGTTTGGCACGTGAACTGAATTGCCCGGTGATTGCTTTGTCCCAGCTTAACCGGAGTCTTGAGCAGCGCACCAACAAACGACCGATTATGAGTGACTTGCGGGAATCGGGGGCGATTGAGCAGGATGCCGACTTGATTCTGTTTATTTACCGTGATGAGGTTTATCATCCGGAAACCCAGGATAAAGGCACGGCCGAAATCATTATTGGCAAACAGCGTAATGGCCCAATTGGTACCGTGAAAATGACCTTTGCGGGTGAAAGTACCAAATTCCTTAACTATATGGGTTCTGGCGATAGCTTTGTTTCAGATTAAGCCAGACCGACCCCGTTAGTATTGGCTATGCATGATGTGGCGGCAATGAAAAACGCCCCGTACTTCGGGGCGTCAGTGTGTGTATAGCAGTGGCAAGTAACAAAAGGTGGTGAACCCGCTTGGTAAGCAAGCGTAAAAGATCCACGATTAATACGTCACCATTTTTTCCTATAAAGCTTCGCTGGCATAGTCGGACAGGCGTGAGCGTTCACCTTTTTGCAGGGTGATATGCCCCGAGTGCGACCACCCCTTAAAGCGATCAACAACATAGGTCAGTCCAGAACTTCCTTCGGTTAAATAAGGGGTATCGATTTGAGCGATATTACCCAGACAAACAATTTTGGTGCCTGGACCTGCCCGGGTGATGAGGGTTTTCATTTGCTTGGGTGTCAGGTTTTGCGCTTCATCAATAATCACGAACTTGTTCAGGAAAGTGCGTCCTCGCATGAAGTTAAGTGATTTGACCTTGATGTGTGACTTGATAACCTCTTTGCTGGCACTGCGATCCCAGTCTCCTGCTTCTGAGCGGATGCCTGAATTCAGGAACTCCAGGTTGTCTTCAAGCGCGCCCATCCAGGGTTGCATTTTTTCTTCTTCGGTGCCGGGTAAAAAGCCGATGTCTTCACCCACAGGAACCGTTACCCGGGTCATGATGATTTCACTATAACGCTTGGTTTCCAGGACTTGGGTAAGCCCCGAGGCGAGGGCAAGAAGCGTTTTGCCTGTCCCTGCCTGGCCCAACAGGGATACAAAATCACACTCGGGATTCATGAGCAGGTTGAGGGCGAAATTCTGTTCGCGGTTGCGTGCCGTGACGCCCCAGACATTATTTTTTTTGTGCGTATAGTCGCGTAACGTGGCCAGTACGGCGGTTTTGCCGCTAACCTCTTTGACTTGTGCGTATAAAGGGGTGTCGCCTTCAAGATAAACAAATTCATTAATAATGAATTCTGGGCATAGAGGCCCTTTTATTTTGTAGTAGGTAATACCCCCTTGCATCCAGGACTCCACATCTTTACCATGCCGGGTCCAGAAATTGGCGGGCAATTGCATAATGCCGTCATACAGCAGATCGGAATCTTCAAGCGAGTGGTCGTTCAGATAGTCTTCGGCTTCCATGCCAAGGGCACGGGCCTTCAGACGCATATTGATGTCTTTGGAAACCAGAGTGACCTGTCGGTTTGAATGCTGTTGCTGCAGGGTACGTACAACACTTAGAATCATGTTGTCGGCCTTGCCAGTGGGCAGGCTGATGCCCAGATTGCTTTCCATGCTTGTCGTCTGGAACAGCAGCAGGCCGGTTGCATCTTTGTTGCCCAGGGCATTTAACTGCATACCATGCAGAATATCGGTGGTTTCTGCGGCCAAGGCATCCAGAGAGCGGCTGACCTGTCGTGCATTGCGGGCAACTTCGGTCATGCCTTTTTTGTGATGGTCCAGCTCTTCGAGCGTCATCATGGGCAGGAAGATATCATGTTCCTGAAAGCGGAACAGCGAAGAAGGGTCGTGCAACAGCACGTTGGTATCCAGCACAAACAGTTTTTTTGTTTCGGTAGCTGCTGCGGGTTTAGTGTTGGCTACCGTTTTGTTTGTTGCATTCGTCGTTTTAACAGCTGCGGTTTTTGAGGCGGCTGTTTTTGTAGCTGTTTTTATTGCCGTTTTGACAGCAGGCTGTGACGGGTTTTTGGCAGCAACGGTTTTTGCCGCGGTTTTGCTGGCTGTTTTTTTGGTGCTGGTGTTTTTATGGGCAGCATTTGCCGGTTGAACCGCATCTGCCACGACCGCGCTTGCCGTGGCCGGTGTGTCGGCGACGCCTGCTTTGGGGTGTGAACGTGCTGCCGTGGCGGCTGTTCTTGCTTTGGGTGTGGCTATTGTGCCAATATCAATGGTATCGGCTGGTTTCGTTGGCAACTTGGGTAGTGGCATTCGTTATACTCTTGTTCCGGGTTTACCTGCATGCACTGGCATACAGTTAATGGGTTGGATTAGTTTGCTGCAATTTCCTTGACGGCTTCAAGTACCTTGTCTGCATGGCCGGGGACTCTCAGGCCACGCCACTCCTGCACCAGAATTCCCTGGCTGTTAATCAGGAATGTGCTGCGTTCAATTCCCCTGACTTGTTTGCCATACATGTTCTTCAGTTTCATGACGCCAAACTGGTTGCATAACAGCTCTTCGGGATCGGCAATCAGGGGGAAGGGCAATTCATGTTTGTTGCTAAAATTCGTGTGTGTTTTCAGGGAATCACGTGAAATACCAATAATTTCCGTATTCAAGTTCTGGAACTGTTCATATTGGTCACGAAAATCCTGTGCTTCTACGGTGCACCCGGGCGTGTTGTCTTTGGGATAAAAATACAGGACAACATTTTTACCTTTGAGCGCGTCCAGGTCTATGGGTCCCAGATGGCTTTCCGCCTTAAAGGCCGGTGTTTTTTCTCCAACTATGGGTAGATCACTCATTCAGTCATTTCCTTTTTCTTCATTTAACATCAGTGCAACGGCAACATTGCGTCCTTCGGACATTAACACATTATAAGTGCGGGCAGCAGCTTGTGAGTCCATGCACTCGATGCCAATTCTGGCGCCTAATAGCGGAGCCAGAATTTGTGGGGGAATAAATACCTGTTTTTCTCCAGTACCGATAAGCAGGATATCGGGGGCATTGTCGTAGGAGATGGAGGGTGAATCGTCAAGAAAATCAAGGGCATTGCCCGGCTTTTTGGTAACGCCGGCAGCCAGTTCCAGCAATTGGGTAGTTATGTCTGCAATTTTTTTGACCGGCCAAGGATTAATCGAGCCTTCCGGCTTGAAATAGATGGCATGTTCATAGCGGGTATCGTTCACATCAATATGATCGTCACCATATCGGGTAACGGTATTTAACGCAGAGCGTTCTTCTTTCTGTAATAGCACTTTTTCTCCTTATGCGTACTAATCATATTCTATCTATATTTCATGTTTGTGATGGCTTGAGGGGCATGATCTCAATTGAATGCCTGTAATGTGATTATCGATCCGATCCTGCATTAAAATAAAAAAAAGATGTTTTTATACAAATTTTTACCAAACCGCATAAAACCATTTGATCATGCAGTTCATATGCGCTAGATTAATAGGTTTTATTGCGTTTTATTTATTTCTGTTTAAAAGGTGTTGGCCATGAGGCATTTTCCACGTATAGAGCGACTTCCTCCGTATATTTTCAATATTACCGGAGAGCTGAAGATGGCGGCGCGCCGGCGTGGCGAAGATATTATTGATATGTCCATGGGCAACCCGGATAGCCCCACGCCAGAACATATTGTCAAAAAAATGGTAGAGGCGGCCGAGCGTCCAAATACGCATGGTTATTCTGTTTCCAAGGGTATTCCACGTTTGCGTAAGGCTATTACAGACTGGTACCTGCATCGTTATCAAATTTCCTTTGATCCCGATAAGGAAGCCATTGTCACTATTGGCTCCAAAGAAGGTCTGGCACATTTAATGCTGGCCACCCTTGATCGTGGCGATACCGTCCTTGTGCCAAATCCCAGTTACCCTATTCATATTTATGGTGCGGTCATTGCCGGTGCCAATATCCGTTCTGTGCCCATGACGCCGGGCATTGATTTTTTTGAAGAAATCGAAAAAGCGGTACGTGAGTCTATTCCCAAGCCAAAAATGATGATTCTGGGCTTTCCCAGCAATCCAACAGCACAATGTGTAGAACTGCCATTCTTTGAGCGTGTGGTCAAACTGGCCAAAGAGCACGATATCATTGTGGTGCACGATCTGGCTTATGCCGATATCACTTTCGATGGCTATGTGGCGCCTTCTATCATGCAGGTGCCTGGTGCCAAAGATGTGGCAGTAGAATTTTTTACCATGAGTAAAAGCTATAACATGGCTGGCTGGCGTATTGGATTCATGGTGGGTAATGAAGAAATTGTCAATGCACTGGCACGCATGAAAAGCTACCACGATTATGGTACTTTTACGCCTATCCAGGTTGGCGCCATCGCTGCCCTTGAAGGTCCCCAGGACTGTGTCAAGGAAGTGGTAACCCAGTATCAGAAGCGTCGCGATGTTTTATGCAAAGGTTTGCATGAAGCCGGCTGGATGGTTGAAGTCCCTAAAGCGTCCATGTATATATGGGCCGAGATCCCCGAACCCTATAAACATATGGGTTCACTGGAGTTTTCTAAAAAAGTGCTGGCCGAAGCCCGGGTAGCGGTTTCACCCGGTATCGGTTTTGGCGAGTATGGCGATAACTACGTTCGTTTTGCCCTTATCGAAAATGAGCAGCGCATTCGCCAGGCAGTACGCGGTATTAAGGAAATGTTCAGGAAGGATGGGTATCTTAAATGAGTTTAAAGCCAATTAAGGTAGGATTGCTGGGGTTCGGTGTCGTTGGTGGTGGCACCTATTCGGTGTTAACCCGTAATGCGGAAGAAATTGCCCGCCGTGCGGGCCGCGACATTGAAATCGTGCGAGTGGCAACCCGTACACCGTCCAAGGCAAAAGCCGTGTTTGGAGAAGCCTTGCCCGTTGATGATGATCTCATGGGTCTGGTTTCCGATCCTAATATTGATATTGTGGTTGAGCTGATTGGTGGTGAAACCCTGGCGCGTGAACTGGTCATGCAGGCAATAGCCAATGGCAAGCACGTGGTTACGGCCAATAAGGCCTTGCTGGCCAAGCACGGTAACGAAATTTTTGCCGCAGCTAGCAAGCAGGGTGTCATGGTTGCTTTTGAAGCGGCGGTGGCAGGGGGGGTTCCTATCGTCAAGGCTATTCGTGAAGGCCTAACTGCCAACCGTATCCAGTGGGTGGCCGGGGTTATTAACGGTACCACCAATTTTATTCTCAGTGAAATGCGCCAGCGTGGTTTGCCCTTTGAAACTGTCCTGGCCGAGGCGCAACGCCTGGGTTACGCCGAAGCCGACCCGACCTTTGATGTGGAAGGGGTGGATGCCGCGCACAAGCTTACTTTACTGGCGTCTTTGGCATTTGGCATCCGTGTACAGTTTGACAAAGCCTATATAGAAGGCATTACGTCGCTCAAGCAGGAAGACATTACCCATGCCGAGCGCCTGGGTTATCGCATCAAGCTGTTGGGTATTGCCAAACGTCGTCCCAATGGCATTGAGTTGCGGGTACATCCAACCCTGGTGCCTGCCAGAAAATTAATTGCCAATGTGGAGGGTGCCATGAATGCGGTGTTAGTCAAAGGTGATGCTATTGGTGAGACCCTTTATTATGGTGCCGGTGCGGGTGCCGAGCCAACCGCTTCTGCGGTGGTGGCCGATCTGGTGGATGTAACCCGCATGCACACCTCCGATCCCGAAAACCGGGTGCCGCATTTGGCTTTCCAGTCCAATGCATTGGCTGATTTTGATATCCTTCCTATTTCCGAAATCAGGACTTCCTACTATTTGCGGTTTACCGTTGAGGACCGTCCCGGTGTGCTGGCCGATTTAACACGTATCCTGGCAGACAAATCCATCTCTATCAACGCCATGGTTCAGGAGCAAAAAGGAGAGGGCAGCGCTACCATCATTATTCTTACGCATGAAGCACGCGAAGGGGATGTGGTTGATGCTATCCGTCAAATTGAAAACCTTGGCTTTGTCCATTCTTCTGTAACTCGTATCCGTATGGAAAATTTATCATGAGATATGTTTCTACCCGTGGTGGGATGGCAGCCCTTCCTTTTTCCGAAATCCTGCTAGAGGGTCTGGCCCGTGACGGTGGTCTGGCCATACCCGAAAGTATTCCCCAGGTAAGCCGTGACATGCTGGCTTCCTGGCGTAAGCTTTCTTATGCAGACTTGGCTACCCAGGTGCTGAAACTGTTTATCACCGACATCCCTGAAGCGGATTTATCCAAACTTACCCATGCGGCTTATAACAGCCAGGTATTTAATGATGAATCTATTGTGCCACTCAAGCCGCTTGGTAATGGCCTGACGCTGGTAGGGCTTTCCGAAGGGCCAACGCTGGCATTCAAGGATATGGCCATGCAGTTTTTGGGTCAGGTGTTTGAATATGTTCTGGCGCGCAAAAATACCACGATTAATATTCTGGGTGCCACCTCAGGTGATACCGGGTCGGCGGCTGAATATGCCTTGCGTGGCAAGAAAGGGGTGTCCGTCTTCATGTTGTCACCCTATGGCCGCATGAGTGATTTCCAACGCGCACAAATGTATTCCTTGCAAGATGAAAACATTCATAACCTGTCTGTACATGGTGTTTTTGATGATTGCCAGGATATCGTCAAGGCGTTGGCTTCAGACCTCGAGTTCAAGGAAAAATACCATATTGGTGCGGTAAACTCCATTAACTGGGCCCGTATTTCAGCGCAGGTAGTGTACTATTTCTGGGCCTGGCTGCGTGCCACCAGCAATGAAGACCAGCAAGTTTCCTTTACCGTTCCCTCCGGCAACTTCGGTAATATTCTGTCTGGGCATATTGCCCGTAGCATGGGCTTGCCGGTACGTCGTCTGGTGCTGGCGACCAACGAAAACAATGTCCTTGAAGAGTTTTTCCGTACGGGTGTGTACAAGCCCCGTTCGGCCGAACAAACCTTTGCCACTTCCAGCCCTTCGATGGATATTTCCAAAGCCTCCAATTTCGAGCGCTTTGTTTATGATTTGCTTGATCAGGACGGTGGCAAGGTTAAAAGCTTGTGGGACTCCCTGGATCGCACGGGTTCATTTGACTTAAGCGATCTCAAGCCATTGTTCGAAGAAAAATTTGGCTTTGTGGGTGGCCAAAGCTCGCATGCTGATCGCCTGCAAACCATTAAAGTAATTCATGAACAGGAAAATCTGCTGATCGATCCCCATACGGCAGATGCGGTGAAAGTTGCCCGCCAGTATCAGGAACCAGGTATTCCCATGCTGGTGCTTGAAACAGCGCTGCCTGCCAAGTTTAATGAAACCATTCAAGAGGCCATTGGCCAGTCGGCTCCCGTTCCCGAACACCTGAAAGGGTTGGCGGACTTGCCACAGAAAGTAACGGTCATGGACTGCAATGTTGAACAGGTTCGTTCATACATACAGGAACATGTACAGTTATAAGTCATATTTCAAGGGCACTTCGGTGTCCTTGTTTATAGGTTGTTAGTAAACAATATGGCCAATACACAATACAAACCAAAATAATACAGTCCACTTATGATCCTGTTTACCCCAGGTAATTTTCTTGCGGTGGCTACCGGTGCAGCCTTTGGGGCTATTTTGCGCTGGCTGCTGGGCATTTCCTTTAACCAGGAATCCTGGCCATGGGGAACCTTGCTGGCCAATTGTTTGGGTGGTTTGCTAATTGGCATATTAATTGGTTTTTTCTCTCTCAATGAGCATACACCTTTATGGGTAAGGCTGTTTCTGGTTACCGGGTTCCTGGGCGGTTTAACCACTTTTTCCACTTTCTCGGCAGAAACCCTGCAGTTTTTACTCAAAGGCCAATTGCTGTGGGCGGGTACCTATATGGGGATCAGTCTGGCAAGCACATTGCTGTTGACTGCGTTGGGAATGTGGCTGGTTCAGTTATTCAAATAAGCATTTATTGATTTTTACGATCGCAGGAATAGCTTTTATCTCATAAGGTATATATAATGTATATCTTATAAGGTAACAACAAAGCTAAACAGGGTCAATATATGAGTACGCTTATTTCCATTTCCCCGCCCAGCAAAAAGCAAAAAACCGAAACCCGGATGACCGCTTTTCTGTCATTGGGCTTTCGGCCGTTATATATAGCGGGTGCAGCCTGGGCACTAATTTCTATTTTGTTGTGGATTTATATGCCACAATTCTTGCAGGGTACCTTAAACGGAATGTGGTGGCATGCCCATGAAATGCTTTGGGCCTTTGTAGGTACCATTGCGGTTGCTTTTCTGCTGACGGCTAGCGCAACCTGGACCGGCACCAATCCTATTAAGGGCATACCGCTTGCCATTTTAAGCCTTACCTGGCTAATCGCCCGGGTTGCCTTCCTGATTCCAGGCGACAGCATGTTTTTTACGGGCATGCTGTATGAGTTTTCTTTTTATCTGGTATCGGCCATTTGTCTGTTTAGGGTTATCCTGAAAGCCAAAAGCAAACGCAATTATGCCTTGCCATGGGCGATACTGGGCCTGGGTATAATGGATCTGCTGTTCCTGATCACTTATTATCAGGGTAAGCTTGATGTGTTAATGTCCTTTTTTGAAATTGGCATTTTGTTCATGGTGCTGATTGCCCTGTTAATTGCCCGCCGGGTTGTGCCATTTTTTGCCACCCGTAAAATTCAGGGCTTGCAGATTCCCATGCATACCCGTTCTGGTCTGTACCAGTTAATTGCCTGTGGTATTGCCATTTTCTTCGGTCTTATATCTTTGCCCAAAATAATGGCCCTGTTTATTGGTATTGCTGGTGTCATTGCTATTTTTCAGGTTATTCAATGGAAACCTGCCAAAGTGCTGGGTGAGCCCCTGCTTTGGGTGTTGTATCTGGCTTATTTCTTCCTGGGTCTGGGGCTGGTATTGGGTGCGCTTTATTTTGTCGGTATCCGTCCTTCCATCATGATTCGTCCGGCGACTTATATTCATGTCATTGGCATGGGCGGGTTCTCTCTCATGATTATCGGGATGCTAACCCGGACTGCTTTGGGTCATACCGGTCACCCCTTAAAGGCAAGCCGTTTAATGGTGGGCAGTTATGTGCTGGTGTTAGTTGCTGCCATTAGTCGTCTGGCTGCTTTGTACCCATCTGTTTATACCCAGCCCCTGCTGCATTTTGCCGGTCTTGCCTGGATACTTGCCTTTGCTTTCTATCTTTGGCAGTTTGTGCCCATTCTTACCCGTCCCCGGGCAGACCAGGCTTTTGATAAAGGCGGCCTGCTCAAACCCATGGAGAAAAAATGAGGCTGACGGTCAGAACAGACTATGCTTTCAGGATGCTCTTGTATTTAGCGGTGCATCCTGAGCGACTTTGTACTATTAAGGAAATCGCCCAAGCCTATCATATCTCTGAACCGCATCTGATGAAAATTACTCACCAGCTTAGCCAGCTGGCATGGATTGAAACGGTCAGGGGTAAAGGCGGGGGTATGAAACTGGCTAAAAAACCGGAAGAAATCAGCCTGGCTGAAGTGATTAAAACGGTTGAACCCGATTTTTATTTGGTGGAATGTTTTAGCAGTGACAATACTTGTACCATTGGCGCCTATTGTGGTTTGACCGGCATTATGCAAGAAGCGCTGGATGCATTTATTGGCTGTTTCGCCAAATATTCCCTGGCCGATATCTTAAAGTCCGGGGTATTGCCATCCGACGAGTCACTGGAAAAAATTGTTAATTTTATTAAGTAAAGTATTTGGTCAAAAGTCGGGCTGCGAGCTGCCCGCTTTTGACCGCGCCTTCAAGTACGCCGGGAAAACCGGTGTCTGTCCAGTCACCTGCCAGGTACAAACCGGGCCAGGCAGTATGGTTTGGCAAGCGATGCAAGCCCGGTTCAGCACTGAAGGTGGCTCTTTTTTCGGTAATGATGTCCCAGGCTGTCACGGCTGGCAGGGGGATTTCTTCAGGTGCCTGTCTTTGAAGCTGTTCAATCGCTAGCTGAATAATTTCCTGTTTGTCTTTTGCCAGCCATTCACGTGCCTGGCTGATCACAACCGCAATTTCCGGTCGAGTGCTACCTGCATTGGTCATGAATCGGGATCGTATAAACAGCCATTGCCCCGGGTCTTGCTGCGGTGCGTCTGTTTTAAGTAGATAAAGCGGCAGGGGCAGATCCCAGTTTTTTTCCAGCTCAAGGGTAATTGTCATGATGGGATTGAAGTTGAATTGCCGCAATGCCTTCATGAAGTCGGGTTGGTTGTTACTGCCGGGCAGGGCAGATAGGATTTTGGCGCATTGTTCGGCAGGTGTAGCCAGTATGACGCCATCAAAATGCAGGTGATCTACTTGGTATCCGTTGGGAGTTGATTGCAGTGACTGGATGCTTTTGCCATACGTAATCGTAATTTCATTGCTTAGTTTTTCTGCCCATAAGGCACTTAAATCAACACGGGGTATCAGAAAGTCAGCAGCTTGTTTGCCAGCATCGGTACTATGCTGCAATACATTGGCAAACAGTTGCATGCTGGCATTGTCGGTCTGAGTGTTCAGGGTGGCCAGGCAAAGAGGTTCCCAGAGGATCTGACAAAGAAAAGGGGGTTGGTTTTCCTGCTTTAGCCAACTGGCAACGGTTTGTGATTGGGGAACTTGCCATTTTTTTCGTTTCAGGCTTGCCAGCACGCGTATCAGTTTGCATTTGTCAGAAAATGTCAGGCCTTTCGCCCGCAACAGGGCATGCAAAAAATCAAAGGGGGCAGGCAAGGCAGACTTGATGCGTAGCTTGAAATCCTGGTTCAATGTTGAAATATCAAGGGGTTGTCTCAGGAAGCATTCTTGTTCATTCAGTCCCAGTTCTTGCATTAAGCGCAGGGTGTCTACATAAGCACCAATCAATAGGTGCTGCCCATTATCAATAATTCTGTCCAGTCTGCGAGAATGCACTTTGCGGGCCCGCCCGCCCAAGGTGTGTGATTGCTCAAAGACATGGACCTTGATGTTGTCTTGCTGCAGGGTGTGGGCGGCAGCCAGTCCTGACCATCCTGCGCCAATAATGGCTACGCGCTTTTGATTAGGTGTATCAAGGGGTGGCATTACGCATGTCACGGATAAATTTCTTGCCACCGCTTATCCATACTTTCCAGGCGATAAAAAACTTCCGGATAGGGGTCAGGCTGATACGCTGGTCCAGAATGTTCCATTCATCATGTTCAATTTCTTTTAACAAGGCATGGTAAATGGCGGCCATCATAATGCCGGGTCGTTGAGCGCGGCGGTCTTCTTCAGGCAACAGGGCAAAGGCTTCGTGATAAAGCTGGCGGGCCCGGTTAGCTTCAAATGCCATCAGTTTTTTGAAGTTGTCATTGTAATTGCTGTTCAGGATGTCGGCAGCCTTAACGTCAAAAGCCTGCAAGTCTTCAATGGGAAGATAAATACGTCCGCGGCGGGCATCATCACCTATATCCCGGATGATATTGGTCATTTGCAAGGCCAGTCCCAGCTTTTCTGCATATTTCAGGGTTTCAGGGTTATTCAGGCCAAAGACCCGGGCGGACAGCAGGCCTACGGCACTGGCGACATGCCAGCAATATTTTTTCAGGCCGGGCCAGTCCAGGTAACGGCTTTGGTCAAGATCCATTTCCATGCCATCAATAATGGCCAGGAAGTTTTCCTGCTCCAGCTTGAGGGGTTCGATATGCGGTGCCAGTGCTTTGGTAACCGGATGTTCCGGTTTTTGTTTGTAAAGATTGCCAATTTCATTGCGCCACCAGCCTAGCTTGACACGGGCCAATGAAGGATCGGAACACTCATCGACGACATCATCAACTTCCCGGCAGAAGGCATAGATGGCCGTAATGGCGCGTCTGGGTTCAGGTTGCAGATACAGGAAAGAATAATAAAAACTGGATCCGCTTT